>DAORJH010000322.1:0-3499 GCA_035438925.1 Bacteroidia bacterium
ATGAAAAAACTAAAACAGATAACGGCGATGAGATGTGTGAAAAGTGCTGTTCTGCTATCGAAGAAAACTCGTACCAGAATTGGAATAAGACAAAAGGGAAGAGCTGTGATTATTAATCCGAATTTGTAAAATACTGATGTGAAGATGGCGCCACTGATAATAACGAAGTACAAAAAGAACACTTCTTTGTTCTGTCCGAATATGATCTTCCGGAAGAAAGCCAGGTAAAAAAGCAACATCAGGAAAAGAAGGAAGAATATGACGTATCCAGCACTGAATTTCAGTATACTGAAACGTTGTTCTGCATTCAATTCATCATAATACGTGTTGATCATCCTTCTTTTTTTGATGGTCAGTACTTCACCCTGGCTCACCACTTTTCCACCCGGTCGTATCACAGTTTCATACACAGAAAGTTTTTCTGCTTTTAAGGCTGCGTATTTTTCAGTCCGGTTCTGGTCAAAAAAACAAGTGATACTCAAATAGGGGAGTAGGTCTTCTTTCTTTAATACAGGATCTTTTTTATTTTGAGTATATTCTGTTAATTGCTCGATTGCATTTTCAATTGTATAAAGATCATAATAAGCGGCTTGTTCTGAAAATCCATTTCGAGTTATAAATACGGCTTTTTGCCTTTGCTCTTCCGGAATGCTTTCAATCACTCCTTTTTTATATATACTGTCAAGTAGCTTCTCAATTAATTTATATTTAACCTGATCTTTAACTTCCAGTTTTAATTTAATCAACTTCTTACTCTTTTCTACTGTATCTTCATAAAAGAAAAGGGGAGAAGTGTTTTTTAGTTGAAGTAGCTCGTTTTTTAAGGTCTGTTCGTCTTTCGGCATCAAAATCTCCTTTTCAGCAATAAGATCTTTGTAAGGCCATACTGCGTCAAAGTCATCCACTTTATGACCTTTTACATCTATAGTTGGTTGCAGTAGGGCAAGTATCAATGCGCCGGCAAAGACAATAAGGAGCTTGAAAACAAGATTATGCTTAGCGCGAATAAAATCAAAGAGGAACATCCATACAAAGTAAAGATGCTTTTCTTATTGAAAGGGATGAATACTGTCTTGTTTTTAACAACACAGGTTTGATAGTTCAGTAAATACCAAAAACAACTGGAATTTTATTCATTTCAGGCGTTTTTGAAGCCTTCCATTCTTTCACGCTTTTTGTAAGGCTACAGTTGCTGTCTGAGTGAAGATTGATTCCCAAATAGAGCAATGTGTCAGGTTTTAAAGTTCCTAATAGCATTTCAAATAAAGCAATATTCCTATAAGGTGTCTCAATGAAAAATTGCGCTTGTTTGTGTCTTTCAGCCAGCAGTTCCATTTCCTTCAATTTCTTCTTGAGTTCATTTTTCTCTCTGGGAAGATAACCGGTAAAGGCAAAATTCTGTCCGTTCAGTCCACTCGACATGATCGCTGACATGATAGCACTTGGGCCAGAAAGTGGGATTACAGGTATTCCTTTTTTATGTGCTAAAGCGATGAGATCGGCCCCGGGATCAGCAATGCCGGGTGCACCTGCCTCACTCATTAACCCACAATCTTCTCCTTCAAGTAAAGGTTTAAGCAAATTGATGATATCGGACTTTTCGGTGTGTATGTTTAATTCACTTATCTGGGCTTGCTCAATACTCGGATAAGAAAACAATTTAAGGTGTTTTCTTGCTGTTTTTGGATTTTCAGCAATGAAATGCTTTAGTTCACGACAAACAGAAAGATTGTAAGGAGCTATCTGTTCCAAACCTCCCTCTTCCGTAACTGGTACAGGAATGAGATATAGTTTTCCGAGTGATTTCACGTTGTAATATTAAGGAAATAATGGAAGTCAGCAGCAGTTAATTCTTTTTAAAACCGTTCTGTATAAAGCTTTGAATGAAAGCCATGATATGATTTGTGCAAAGTGTATATTTGCAAAAGGGAAAAATGAAGGAATACAAGAATATACTGATAATTCAAACAGCCTTTATCGGTGATGCCATTTTGGCCTCTTCACTCCTTGAAAAACTACATACTACTTTTCCTGCTTCGAGACTCAGTATTCTGGTAAGAAAGGGGAATGAATCTGTTTTTAAAGATCACCCCTTTTTACAGGAAGTGCTTGTTTGGGATAAAACAGAAAACAAGACCCGGAATCTTTTCAAATTACTATTCGCTATCCGTAAACGTAAATTTGATTGTGTGATCGATTGTCATCGCTTTGCAAGCTCCGGTTTCTTGACCGGTTTTTCAGGAGCTGCTCACAAGGCCGGTTATAAACAAACTCCATTTTCTTATTTATTCAATACCACTGTAAAGCATGTTATTGGAAACGGAAAACATGAGGTTGAAAGATATGATCAGCTGATAGTAGATTTTACCGACAAGAAATTATTCAAGCCAAAATTGTATCCATCTGATTCAGACAAGAACAAAAGCCGGATATATAAAGTCAAACCTTATTCTTGCATAGCACCGGCCTCCGTATGGGCAACGAAACAATTACCCGAAAATAAATGGGTGGAACTTATTCAAACAAAACTGAAAGGAAAGAAAGTATTTTTATTGGGCGCAGGATCGGATAAAGACCTCTGTGAACGCATCAAAAATGCATTGCCGGATTTTTCAATTGAGAATTTAAGTGGAAAACTGAGTTTACTCGAATCTTGCGCGTTGATGCAGGATGCTGAGATGAATTATGTAAACGATAGCGCTCCCCTTCATCTTGCTTCATCTGTAAACGCACCTGTTACTGCATTTTTTTGTTCAACTGTTCCCGAATTCGGTTTCGGTCCTCTAAGTGATAATTCTCAGATCTTTCAGGTAAGTGGACTTAAATGCCGTCCTTGTGGCCTACATGGTCATAAAAAATGTCCCGAAGGACATTTTAAGTGTGGAACAGAAATGAAGTTTGAATAAGTTAGATCAGAGAAAGAATCTTTTTTTCAATTTCTTCGCTATCCCATTTCTTGTCAATATCAGGCAAAGACATCACCTTATCCATTATGGACTGTTGACGTTCACCTTCTTTCAATGCATCACTATAACGAATATGAGGACTATAGGTGACCATGCTGTAAAGTGGGATCCACTTTTCCGGATACTTCTCAGAGAATCTTGCTTCAATTTTTTTCTGAAGTAAGAATTTGGGATCTGCAGTTTTATCGCGCATCTCCACGAAATTAGCTATAGCAAGATCGGCGATAGCATCTCCATCCGGTTTTCTGATTTGCTGATATTCCGGCATGATACGACTCCAATCCTCTTTGTATTTGTCGATTAGTTCATTGAGCACAACACAATCTTCAAAACCACAATTCATTCCTTGTCCGAAAAAAGGAACAATGGCATGAGCAGCATCTCCTATCAAGGCCGTTTTATTATTGAAGGTCCATGGATAACATTTCACGGTTACCAATGAAGAAACCGGATTGATGAAGAAATCATCAAGTAAAGTAGGCATTAGAGGAACAGCATCCGGAAATTCCTCATCGAAGAATTTTTTCACATCA
>DAORJH010000323.1:0-3498 GCA_035438925.1 Bacteroidia bacterium
GTTCTGAGTTTCGTAAAATTGTTGCTTTGAGAAATGAATTTCCTCAATACAAAGTCCTCAGTTTTGGAATGAGTGGTGACTATCAATTAGCGATCAAAGAGGGTAGTACGATGATCCGTGTCGGAAGTCTTATTTTCGGGGAAAGAAATTACAATCGTTGAACATCTGGGAATACTTTTTGCCATATGCACCACCTTTTGCTGGAGTTTAGGGATCTTTCCTTTTACTGAAGGTGCCAAACGTTTTGGCTCGGCCGCATTGAATCAGTACCGGCTTTTTTTAGCATGGATCATCATAACGATACTGGCTTGTCTTTTTCTAAGCAAATCGCCGTTTCAACTTTTTCTTGAGCCATCGGCTTATAATTTCATTTACCTTGGCTTATCGGGCTTTATTGGTTTTACGATCGGTGATTTCTTCACCTTTAATTCATTTCGATTACTTGGCCCTAAACTTTCATCGGTTTACACTACGATCGCCCCTTGTTCTGCACTTTTTTTTGGTTACATGTTTTTAGATGAAGAGTTTAATCTGACTGGGATCGGAGGTATACTGTTAACTGTTAGTGGAGTGATTTGGTTAACGCTTTCCAAAAAGGATACCAATGCGTCTATCAGCAAAGGATATGTGCATAATACATCTGGAATATTGGCGGGAATTGCCGGCGCAGTCTGTCAGGGCTTAGGACTTGTGCTTTCTAAAGTTGGATTTGGAGAAGCAGGTACGCAACAAATAGAGGCCATTCATGCAGTGTGGATCCGTCTGCTTTTTGCTTTCTCTGCAGCAATGATCCTTGCTTTTCTAATGGGTAAATTTAAGGAAAATGCACGAATCGTATTAAAGAACCAGAACGGAGGAATGAAGTATATGCTTTTGGGTACATTTTTAGGTCCGGTTTGTGGGGTTACTTGTTCACTTTTAGCCATTACGCATTTGAAAGTAGCAGAAGCACAGACTATCTTTGCTTTGTTGCCAATTCTCGTTTTACCATTGAATTGTTTCATTAATAAAGAAAAGATCACGCTTAATTCTGTTTTTGCAGTTCTACTTGCTGTAAGTGGTGTATTCGTTTTAATATGGAGAGAGGAGATTCAAAAATGGATATAGCCAAAAAATTACACAAGGGTCAGAGCAGAGCTGAGATCGATAAGATCATTCAGTATATTGGCGATGATGAAAAAAGGTTGAAGGTGTTGATGGATCTCTTCTTCAAAGGCGATGAAGAGATGCAGCGAAGAGCTGCCTGGGTTGTGGGAGAAGTTGGCGTGCTGCAACCGGAATTGATCCATAAGTACATTCCAAATTTAATTAAGAAGATGAAAACGAAAGATCTTCATTGTGCCATTCCAAGAGCCATTATGAGGATCTTTATGAATATCAAGATCCCGGAAAGATATGTTTCCGAAGTTTTTGATCTTTCGTTGGAGAATATCAGGAACGAATCTTCATCAATTGCCGAGAGGGCATTCTCAGTTAAAACTGCAGTTAATATCTGTGAAAAGCATAGGGAATTGTCCAATGAGTTTTTTATAGTACTGGATGACCTGCGAAAGTACACGAGTATACCTGCCATCAATTCAACTATACGCTATGCTTCCAAAAAGCTGAACCGATAGTGTTTTAAGAAGGATATTTCCTACTTTTGCATGGCTTATATCATGCAATTCGAATTGACATCTGAATATATTGAAAAGATCGAATCCGCGATCGAACGTGGTGATACAGTTTTTCTTAAGGAGCAGCTGCATGAACTCTATGCGCATGATATTGCCGAGATCCTCAATCAGCTAAAGGACAACGAAGCTGCGTTTATCTATGAATTGCTTGATGAGGAGCTTGCCCCGAACGTTTTACTGGAACTGGATGATGAAAAACGGGAGAATCTTCTTGCTAATTTTTCATCCAAAGAAATTGCGGAACAGATCGATAGTATGAATAGTGATGACGCAGCCGACGTTATTGCTGAACTACCTGAGAACAGACAAGAGGAAGTATTATCGCATATAGAAGATATTGAGCAGGCCAGTGATATTGCCGAGCTGATCAATTACGAAGAGGGAACGGCAGGTTCATTAATGGCAAAGGAGTTGGTGAGTGTCTATGGCTTCGAGACAGTAAATGCCTGTATTGACGAGATCAGAAAACAAGCTGATAATATTGATATCATGTATGCTGTTTATGTGGTGGATAATAATGAGAAATTGATCGGCATGCTTTCTTTGAAGAAATTAATTATTTCGCATCCTCTTGCCCGTATTGATGAGATCTATGAACCGGATGTGCAATATGTAAGAGCCAACGCAAAGAGTGAAGAAGTAGCCGATATCATGCAGAATTTTGACCTGGTTGTTCTGCCTGTGGTTGATCAGATTGGTCGTTTAGTAGGAAGGATCACAATTGATGATGTAGTTGATGTGATAAAGGAAACGGCTGATGAAAATATTCAGCGAATGAGTGGTATCTCTGATGATGTGGATACGAATGATGCCTTGTGGCGTTTGAGTCGAGCTCGTATACCTTGGTTATTGGTAGGTATGTGTGGAGGGATCGTTGGTTCACGGATCATTGGTACTTATGAAGATCAGATCAAAATTCATCCTGAAATGGCCTACTTTATTCCATTGATCGGTGCGATGGGAGGTAATGTAGGTGTTCAAAGTTCAGCAATCGTTGTTCAGGGTCTCGCAAATAATACATTGTTAGGCGAGAATATTGGGAGTAAACTTCTTAAGGAATTGGGTGTTGGCTTGATCAATGGGAGTATCTGCGCTTCATTGATCTGTGTTTATGCCATGCTGGCTGGTGACTGGCAACTGGCCGCAACTGTAAGTATCGCACTCTTAACCGTAATTTTATTTGCTTCCTTTCTGGGAACCTTCGTTCCTCTTACCATGAATCGCTTCAAGATCAATCCGGCTCTGGCTACGGGGCCTTTCGTCACCACATTGAACGATATCATTGGTATAACGATCTATTTCTTCGTAGGAAGACTTCTTTATTCTGTTTTCTGACAGCTTTCTTAACTTCTTTCCTGTTTATTATTCTGTATCTTCGTAAGAACTATGGATGATGAACAACCAAAACACCGCCGTCGGGTAAGATATAAAGGAACTCATCCTAAATCTTTTACTGAAAAGTACAAAGAGCGGGATCCTGAAAAATATGCAGATGAGATCGCCAAGGTGATCGAGCAGGGAAGAACACCGGCCGGAATGCATCGTTCCATTTGCGTGAAAGAGATCATGTCCTTTCTGAATGTTCAACCCGGACAAACCGGAATGGATGCAACTTTAGGATATGGTGGACACAGCCTCGAAATATTAAAAGGCCTTTCTCCAGATGGCAGATTATTTGCGACCGACGTAGATCCTTTTGAATTACCAAGAACGAAAGAACGTCTTGCTTCATTTGGATACGGCGAAGAAATTCTTCAAGTGAGAAAAATGAATTTTGCAGGTATCGATCAGATCGTTTCAGAAGCCGGTCCTTTGGATTTTG
>DAORJH010000324.1:0-3479 GCA_035438925.1 Bacteroidia bacterium
CTGGCAGGCATACAAACCTGCTGTCTCTGTTCTTAAACGCGTAGAGCCCAGGGATACAGCCTGAAAAGAATTTGTCATTGCTAATTTTATTTCTTCCTGATCAAAATCTCCTTCCGGACCAATAAGGATCAAGGTCCTTTTATTTTTGAAGGAAAGATCCTTCAATATTTTCTTTTCGCCTGAGTCACAATGCGCGATCAGTTTTTGTTCTTCTGAACTAGCCTTCACAAAATCCTTAAAGGAGATCAATTCATTTAATTTTGGGATCACAGCCTGCAGACTTTGTTTCACTGCTCCTTCCACGATCTTCTTCATTCTTTCTGTTTTGATCACAGTTCGTTCTGAGTTTCTGCACTTCAAAAAAGTGATCTCGTCGATACCGATCTCTACACACTTCTCAAGCATCCATTCGATCCGTTCGTTTTGTTTTGTTGGTGATATAGCAATGTGTATAAAATAATCTCGCTGATTTGACGCCCTTTCAGAATGAATAAGCTTTGCCTTACATTGCTTCTCATTCACCTCAATCAGTTCAGCATCATAAAAAGTTCCTTTTCCGTCGATCAATCTTATCCTCTCCCCTGCCCTCTTCCGAAGCACTTTTGCACAATGAAGACTTTCTTCCTTATTCAGAATGGCGAAACCATCAATTATCTCGGCTATGAAGATATTCATGAGCTAAAAATACGTAAATTTACTTGTATGAATTACCTGGCGCACTCCTTTCTTTCAGGCAACGAATCCGGACTGATAGTTGGAAATTTTATAGCAGATCATTTGCAGGGCAATCATTTCGAGAATATTCCGGATCCTATTGTGGAGGGAATAAAAATGCACAGAAGTATTGACACCTTCACCGACAGTCACCCCCTTTTTAAAGAGAGTAAAAGACTTTTTTACAAGGATTTTGAAAAGTACAGCGGAATTCTGGTGGATATTTATTTTGATCACGTGCTGGCCTCCAGTTTTACTGAATTTTCAAAGAACAATCTTCAGGAACATTGCGACAGGGTTTACCGGATCTATTCAGACCACAATGAACATCTGCCAAAAGGAAGTAAACGCTTTCTAAGTTACGTTCTATCCAATAACACGTATTATGCTTATTCTGAAATTGAGGGAATAGAAACGGTTTTAAAACATTTATCTTATCGCATAAGGCACGGAATTGCCCTCAATGATTCTATCTCTGTCTTTAAAGAAAATGAAAAGACCTTAAGAGAAAATTTCAGCCTTTTTATGAAGGACGCAATACAACAATTCAATCCCAAAACAGACCAATAATGGAATTCATCAGCAAATCTTTACTTGAATACAGCGAGAATCACAGCAGTTCCGAGAACAAGCTTCTTCATGAACTGAATCGGGAGACTCATTTGAAAGTGAACATGCCACGGATGCTGAGCGGGCATTTGCAAGGACGTTACCTTTCCTTCCTCTCAAAAATGCTTCAGCCTTCTTGCATTCTTGAAATAGGGACGTATACAGGATACTCGGCACTTTGTCTGGCAGAAGGCCTGAAAAGTGGTGGGACTTTGATCAGTATTGACAATAACCCTGAAACAAATAAAGTGGCAAAAAAGTACTGTGAAAAGAGTCCATTTGCCTCTCAGATCCAACTATTGTTAGGCAATGCAATGGATTTGATCCCTCAACTTGCAATTAAGCCTGATCTTGTGTTTATTGATGCCGATAAGAGCAATTACAGTAACTATTTCGATTTAATTTTCGACAAAGTAGTGCCGGGAGGAGTAATAATTGCCGATAACGTGCTATGGAGTGGAAAGGTGTTAGAAGAGAAAAAGGATAAAGACACCGAAGCAATACACCAATTCAACGAAAAAATACGCAATTCCAAGGGTCTGGAGTGCCTTCTGTTGCCAGTAAGGGATGGTTTAATGATGATAAGGAAATTTTAAACAATTGTATTATATTTGATTAATGTCAATTTGAAAGAAATCAGGTTTTTTTGAAAAATAACAAAACCTGAAGTCAAAAAACACGTATACATTAGCAAGTATCAATTAAAACAAGGGCCTATGAAAACAATTCGACATATTTTTTGCCTGATCCTGGTGATCATTTCAAGCAATTCTTTTTCGCAAGGAATCACAGAAAACACCTGGCAAGATGGCGACATCATTTTCATTAAAAACCCGAAGATGCCACCCGCAAACGAACCGGGTGACAAAAAGAATTTCAATTGCACAGGAATTGTGATACATGACAAAGAACACGCTTACGTTTATTTCATGGATGAAGTTTTCAAAAAAATGCCGATCATGGAATTCATTGCAATGAGTGAAGATAAAAAATACAGCGTGAAATGGCTGATGGAAAAAGAATTGGTGGATCAAACTGCGATCGGGATCATGACGACCTATTGCAATGCAAAAATTGGTGATAAAAAAGATACCCAGGAAAATCTGAATACGGAAGAATTATTCAATGCTGAATTTGTATGGAAGATCTATATGTCAACGTTAGGTGTGAAACTCTGCGAACCAAAAGATCTTACCTTAGAAGCCGACAATAATAAAGACATGTCACTTACCGGCAATGCCAAGAAAACCGTTTCTGTAAGGGATATCTACCGTTCAGAATTACTGGAGTAAGTTGTTCCTGATCTTTTAAGTCTTCTTTATTTTATCCCTGAGTGTTTCCGCATACTCTTCGTTCATTTGACTCACCGGAATGGAATAGATCATTTTTAATTTCTTTTCGAGTAATTCATAGACCTTCACTTCTATTTCTTTATAAAGTAAGGCTTTTGTAATAAAACTGATCTTGAAGCTCTCATTCTTTTCCACAACGGAACTACTTCCAACAACATACTGTTTCTCTTCGTCTATTTGAATAGAAATGGCATATTTATTCAACAAAAGAAACTTCACTAGTTCCTCTCCCGCCTTTTTTTCAGACACTACGATATTCAATATGATCATATTTTATAATTTAAATTCCCTTGTAAATGGATCAACTTAAGCGTATACAAAATATACTTGAACTTATATTCATACTTCTTTAGCTCTGTTTCCATCAACTTATTCTCCCGTGTATTCACTAAGAACAAGGTGCTTTCGCCATTATAGAATTTTAGTTTCTCTGCCTCCAACAACTTAGCGCTTAAGAAGGCATTGCGCTCTGCATTCGCAATTTGTTGATTAAGGGTTAACAAAGCTTCTGTTATAAAAACGATCTTATTTGACAACTCCCTGTTTTTGAATTCAAGGTCCATATTGTTGTTCATCAACTCGAGATTGGCTGCTTTGTAATTATTTCTTGCAGTAGTAAGAAAAAGCGGAAAACTCAAGCCGGCACCCCACTTATAATTATTGGTTGAGAGTACAGCAGCGTCCGAATTGTTCTGATCCAATAAAAAGTTATATTTCAAATCAAGCTTAGGCTTGATCATTTCTTTCCTCAATCTCTTTTCGATCGATAATATTTTATTCTTCGACTCATATTGTTGAATAACC
>DAORJH010000325.1:0-3478 GCA_035438925.1 Bacteroidia bacterium
AAAGGAATTGAAAGTCAGGGAATGATCCTGATGGCAGAAAATGCAGATGGAGAGATGAGTTTTGTGGCTCCAACCAAATTGAACAGTGAAAATGGTGCGAACGTTAAATAAGCTTCTTACAGTTTTGATGCTTTTTTCTTTTTCATTCGGAAAAGGACAATCAGATAATGATGAAATAAACAATAAAGATTATAAGGATAAAGAACAGTTCGAAAAATTCTACAAGAAAAGAAAAGCAGTTGGTAACTGGCAGATCAATCAGTTAAAGAAAGGAGCTTTGGTCATTAAACTGAAGACCAATCAAAAACTAATAGATGAATTGATCAAGAAAGGAAACAAAGAAATGGCAGAAAGCAAAAGACTGGAAACTTTTGTGATCAACCGTTCTATTATGAGTGCTTTCATTGACAAATTCACATTCTGTAAGGTTTATTTTATTTACAGCCATTTCAGCGATAGCTTGCTCAATGGCGCCAGAAAAGGAATATTCGTGGATACCAATATGGCCGTGAATCCTGAAATTGAAATGAAGGAGAAATTTTATTTGATCGGAGAAAGAGACAGGATCTATAATTCTTCAATCGGCTTTGTTCCGGAAGATTCAGCAAAGATCGTAAAGGAAAGAGGTAATCCAAGTGGATATGATGTTCTTGCTGTCGTGAAGAATAAATATGGCCATCAGCTTAAAAAACCTTTTCCATATATCTGTGGTTATGGTTTAAAGAATAGTGGCGCACTATCCGGCACATTCGTGAAAGCAGTTCCGGTGTATTATTATGCTAGTGAAAAATACCTTTTTAAAGTGCTGATCGATAAAACGCAATTGATCGATTACAAGAACAACGAAAAAAAACAGTTCAAAAAAGCACCGGAAGGAGCAATGACCTATTTACTGAAAAAAGAATTTGCCTATGAGGTTTTGTCAATGGGCATCGAACGATTCAATGATGAGATGAACGCATATTATCAGGCGAGTCCTCCATTAACAGAAGACAGAATACCTGAAGAGATCAAAAAATTCCTTTATTAAAGAAGCTTTAGTTCCATTAGCAGATCTGCTACTTCCATATTCTTTGGCAAGAGATAAGATCTGATTCCACAAGCGCCGGCGCCTTGTACATGTTGAATAGAATCATCAATGAAAATTGTTTCAGAAGGTTCTAGTTCATTTTCTTTTAGAACAAGTTCAAAGATCTCAGCATCCGGCTTGCGCATTCCAACACGACAAGAGTAATAGGCTTTGTCAAAATAATCCTCAAAATTCTTTACGCCGTGTTCCTGATACAATTCCCTTTCAAAAACTTCAATATGTGGTTCATTCGTGTTGCTGAGTAAATAGGTATTGTAATTCTGTTTGGCGTCAACGAGAAGATCAAGACGATGATCAGGAACGCTCAACAACATTGCATTCCAGGCTGCATGGAGTTCTTTATCATTCCCCCGGTAATTCATTTCTTTTTTAAGTTCCTTGAAAAAATCGGATGGACTGATCTTTCCCTTATCCAGCAGGTCAAAAATTGGATTTTGCTTAGCTTGCGTATAAAGGGTTTCGAATGGCACGTGGCTAATGCGATTCATTTCAGCAATGGTGCGTTTGATATCAAGATCGATGATCACACCACCCAGATCAAAAATGATATTTTTGATATTCTTCAAATTTCAATGCTAAATTAATGAAATTAATTTGATAGGGCAGAGCAAATTCAGATTGCTCTCCTTACAGTATTGAATCGAAATGTTTCTTAAAAAGATCGTTCAAGTAGTAAAGCAAAAAACCCCAGGCTTATTCCTGAGGTTTTGTGGTCCCACTTGGGATCGTTCGCCGCGGCGAACAAGCACCCATGCGACTTAAAGTCCGGTTAATTTTTTTATGTAATCTCTCCCTGCACCGGTTTTAAGGTACTTTTCTCTTTTTCGAGCTTCGGATATGGTTTCGTTATATCTCATTGCCATAGGAAAGACATTCGGCTGACAGAGCCACGTAAAGACGCTTCATTTCGTTCTAAGAAATAATTTTACTACATTTATTATATGAGAACAAGGATGTCAATCTCTTTAATATTCATTTTTACGAGAGTTATCGGTCAGACCTATGTTCCAATGCCCATGGCCAACTGCTATTGGCAAATGAGTGACAACAAAAGTTGTTATTGGGCTGACAATAATCCTCAAAACACAGGATCTTCATTTATTTATAAAGTGTATCCGAATAATGACACAATCATTGGTTCGACAACTTATGTAAAGTTCTATAGTGATATCATAACGAATACAATAAGTGGTAGCTGTTTTTATACAGGTGGTGGGGCATCAGGTTACTGGGGCGCTGTGCGACAGGACACTTTAGGCAGAAAAATATTTTTTATTTCGCCCAATCAGACTTCTGAAGTTCTACTTTATAATTTTAACTACAATGTAGGAGACTCTGTTAAAACAAAATTGGGAACAATAAACCCTCCTCCCCCTGGGATGGATAAATATAGAATAATTACTAGTATTGTTAACCAGTCATTTTCAGACGGAATATGTAGAAGAGTATTTTATTTAAAACCTTATGTATTCAATAACATCAGTTTTTACAGTTATTTTATTGAAGGTATAGGAAACAATTCAGGTCTTAATTGGCAAATACAAGGAAATATTGGAGGTAATCCTCCTCATGATTATACTAATGAAACATGGAACTCACAGTTAACGATTAACAATTTGGCAATTATTCAGACAACCCCCAATAATTGCCCTCAAGATGTTGGCTTGAAAAATAACTTTATCAATAAGAATCTGCATATTTATCCTAATCCAGCGCATAGTGAAATCACTCTTGAAATTTCCGGATCTTCAAATCACGATTTTGAAATAATGATATTTGATATTCTGGGAAATGAAATTTCAAAGACTCAGGCCAATGTTATTAATATTAGCGAACTGCTCGAAGGTGTCTATTTTATTAAATATGTTGACAAATTCACCGGACAAATTATTACATCCAAATTTGTCAAAAACTGAAGACTGGGCTTTTGCATTAATCGCAACGAGTTATAACAGCAAATTTGCCCAATGTGGGTGACGTCATTGATCGTTAGGACTAACATAGTTGCGCCTTCGTACTTTTTATTTGCTCTCACTAAAAACTTTTTATTGGCTTAGAAAATTTATTCTTTCAAGTCTACACCAAGTAAATTTGCAACATGAATTCTTCACTGAAGATGAGTCTCCAGGGGCCTTTGTTTTTTGTAAATTTTCCAAGAGAACCTTCATTGTGTTCTTTCAATCTTCTTTCCAGATCGCTTGTATATCCTGTGTATTTCACCGAGTGTGAATCAGAATAAATAATATAAACAGTAAACATAAAACAATTTGTTAAGCCTAAAACTCTATCTGAAACAGATCGTTCAGACATTGAAGCAAAAAACCCCAGGCTTGTTCCTGAGGTTTTGTGGTCCCACTTGGGATCGTTCGCCGCGGCGAACAAGCACCC
>DAORJH010000326.1:0-3469 GCA_035438925.1 Bacteroidia bacterium
GAATGTGTTTAGGAATGATGTGAGTATGCGTATCGATCGTGAACATTCTATAAAGTTAAGAAAATTATGTGGAAGCTTCCATGCAAATTGCCGGAAGGAGATGCAATCCTTATTTTTTGAGTGCGTAGATCAGAATGTCTTTTCTGCTGGCCCAGTGATAACCCAGGTGAAATGGTATTTTCCCTACATTCAAGCTGTCCTTATGAAATGCTTCTTGTAATGGTTTTTGTAAACTTAGATATGGAAAATCAGTTACCGGTTTAATGTAAACTCCGTACAATTTAATATTGAATTTATCCCCTTCGGCAATGTATTTGTAAGGCATTCCGGTATCATCCTGTATCAAAGCAGTGGAATTTTTCAGGATCAGGTCTTTCATGTTACTCATGAAATTATTGTGAAGAAGGTAAGATGCACTTTTAATGTAGGTAATGCAATTTGCTGTATTGGTTTTTAGGTATTTGTAGAAGATGCAGGTATCACTGAAATTCTTGTTACTCACATCGTATTTGAAATAGTAAACCGATTTCACTTTTCCTTTCTGTAAGAAATCAACCCGCACACCAAAAGGTTTTCTTTCCGGGTCTTTGTGATCGTAACTTACTTCTGCTATACTGTCCTGATGATAACGCATGAGGTATTTCACATCCAATATATCATACCCGGATCTCTTAATGAAAAATGTAAGTACGGGAAGCAATCCATTTACTTTTTGAGATTGAAAATCCTGAAGCATTTTGCGCGTGATGAAGTAACTTTTGTCAAAAATATCTCCCAATGATTTTCTGAAATCTTCCGAATAACCACTGTGATCGCCGGGCTTGAATCTTTTCAGATCAGGTAATTTGCCTACCGGTTCAAGACCCAACATAATGTATTTGTCGGCTTCAGGAAAAAAAGCATGGGCTGTGAGGTAATCCGGACCACTGAAAGGGTAGAAGACCATTTTCGTTCTGTTGTTAGCTGCTTCAAATTCCTTTCTTCCCCAGGTTTGCATGGCAACTAATCTTCTTCTTTCCAGTTTTTTCCAGCTGCTGTCAATAAATTTAGCATGATTTTTCCAGGCCATGCTGTCGAATAGGTAATTGAGATTTCCCGCTTTCCCTTTAAAGCCACATAATACAGCTGTAATGTTGTTGTAGGGATTGTTGGTATTGGCTACAACCGTCGGTTCTGTAACAGGAGTTTTCTGAAGTGTATCGGGAGGAAGTTCTTTTTTTACGGCCAGTGTTTCAGGAGCTTTAACGACTTCTTTCACTTCTGTCTTCTCTGCAGGAGTTTGATTACAGGAAAGAAAAAGCACAATGAAAAGAAGAATTGCCTGGGTGATTCTGAACATGGGGGCAAAAGTAGGAATTTTGAGGGGAATACAAACAAAAAAAGCGAGTTAACCTCGCTTTAATTTGAATGTTATATGACTAAAGATTGTCTTTGATCTCGATCAGTTTCTCTTTGATCTCTTTTAATTTGGCGATCACTTCGGCTGTATGGCTCGGCGAAGCGGTAGAAAGCTCCCCACCTTTGAGTTGCTCTCTGGCTCCCTGAATAGTAAAGCCTTTTTGTTTTACCAGTTCAACGATCTTGGCAATGCTGTCAATGTCTTTTTGTGTAAAGAGACGATTGCCTTTTTTATTCTTCTGTGGACGAAGAAATTCAAATTCTTTTTCCCAGAAGCGAAGCGTACTTGCGTTGAGCTCAAACATATCAGATACTTCGCTGATACTGTAAAAGAGCTTTTCGGTGGTTTCTTTATTTTCTGCCATTAAGATTAAAAGTAGCTTAAATTGAGAGCTTGTCAATATTTAGTTTTCAACAGGTTAGGGCAGAAATTAACTATTGTGTGGATCTCTTGATGGGATTCAAGAATCAAGACAAAAGGGAGGCAGGATGATTTTTGTCTTGTCTCTTGCCTCTCTTTAGTCTTGACTCATTTCATTTACATGTAGATCCAATATCCCCTCGCACCCTTCTTCGATAATTGCAATGCCGGGGCTGGGAATTTTAAAACATTGAATGCTGAGAAAAGTCCTTTCAGGAATTTGGATCTGGTTTTTATTCGGGTGAGATCCACGTCCAGACTGAAATAATACCTTCTTTCTCTATCGTAGCGATAAACATTTCCATCTTTATCCTGAATGGCGAATTCATTCGCAAATCCTCCTAACATTCCGTAAGAACTGTAACCAAAGGCCACATTCAGCCATTTGGGAAATTTGTTTTGCTTTTTCATGAAACTAGATGGATTGACACTTAGCCAATAGGTTTGTCCGTTGTAATCTTTCAATACCTGCGTGTAAATATTTTCACCGAGTAAAGAGGGATCATATTCCGCTAGTCCGCTTTGTGAATACGAGAATTTCAGGAGTACCCTTTGTTCTTTCCAAACTGCTTCCTGTGAAACGGCCAGACCTGCGCCCAATGCATTTGCGCCTATATCGCCAGCTGAAAATCCCCATCCTTCACTGAATCCATCCATGACTTCCATTGCAGTCATATAGTACAATCCAATTCCTCCCGCCACTATCAATTTTGTATTTTTATTGTATCCGGCCCAATCAAATGCATCCATCATCAATCGTCCGGTTTGATAACAAGTGAAGGCATGTCCACATTTATCCATCTGATTCCATTCCTTATTATCATTGAAGAAATGAAATTTGCCGGTGTTGTAGGGCTCAAACCAGGCATGATTTAAGTAAACAATGGATCCGGCAGAGAAAACTGCCCCGGAAACTCCAAGAGTGATCTTTCTGTTTTTGTAATTGATCTTTGTAAGACTGTCGTTTTCGGCATTCATTATTCTTGCCTGAAGCAAAAGAAAAGAAATAAGAATGATGGACAGGCGAAAACTCATTTTGCAAAGATAGTTCATTCATTTGAGAATGGGATCAATTGTGATTGCGAATCAATCCTGATCAAAAATCATTGTAATCGATCAGATCCTGAACGGAATTGATCTTCAACTGATCGTTCCTTTTTTTGGTCTCGATCGGGATCTGCAAATTACCATTGCTGACATTATTGTCTCCACCACTGATGGTATTATTCAGATCAATGGCATCATAAATATTCTTGTTCTTGTAATAGGATCTTGTTTTTCCGAATTTGAACACAAGTCCGAAATTCACAAATATACTCGGTGTTGGATCGTATTCGTAAAAGTACTTGCTATAAGGTAGTTTTGAACTTTTAGCATTGGCTGTGTTGGAATAAAAGCTGATCTTATTCTTGGTGCTGAATCCGGTTGCAAAGTAGAAATTGAGCCAGTTTTGCAATCTTCCGTCGATTCGTAAGCCGGAATTCATTTCATACCGGGTGAAATGAACAGTAGATTCGGGATGTAAAGTGTAAATGGAATCACTGTTGCTGAAGTTCCACATTCCACCTTGTGGCTTGGTGTACAAACTTAAACTTACATATTCATTCATTGGAAAATTGAGATTCATGCTTCTTGGAAACTGAATACTGA
>DAORJH010000327.1:0-3468 GCA_035438925.1 Bacteroidia bacterium
TCTTATACGGTAACCGGTACCGGATCCAATTTCTGTCCGGGTTCACCTGTGGTGAAAAACATCATTGTAAATCCAAAACCTAATATTACAATAACAGCAGCTACTACTGTCATCTGTAAAGGCGATGGTGTGCTTTTAACTGCAAATGCTGCTGATACCTACAGTTGGAATACAGGAGCGTTTACTTCTACCGTATTTGTTACTCCAACAGTAACAACCACTTACACGGTAATTGGCACGAATACGACCACGGGTTGCCAGTCTACAGCCACTAGAACAGTGCAAGTAAATCTTTGTACCGGAATAGGAAATACCGAGGCTTCCATGTTGAATCTGACCCTTTATCCGAACCCTACTAATGGCGAATTTATTATCGAAAGTCCGGTTAAGGGAAATGTTGTTCTTCTCAACATGCTCGGAGAGATCATCATGAATATTAACATGAATGAAGGAAAGAACAGTGTAAACATCAGTGATTTTACCAATGGAGTGTATTTCGTGAAGATCAATTACGGAGAAAGCAATAAGATCATACGACTCATAAAAGATTAAACGATCGGAAAATAAAAAAAGCCCCGGAGCATGGGGCTTTTTTTATTTGAATTATTCGATAAAAGCAGAATTGCCCTATACCATTCGGTTTTGTATTCTTAATTAAAATCCTATATTTGGAAGGCTATACCAATGGTACTTTATGAACTCAAAAAATAAACTGGTAGGGATTGCTTTGCAGGGTGGAGGAGCGCATGGTGCATTTACCTGGGGCGTTTTAGATCGTCTTTTGGATGAAGACAGATTGGTTGCAGAGGCCATGTGTGGAACCAGTGCCGGGGCAGTGAATGCGGTAACCTGCGCTTACGGACTTCACATAGGTGGTCCTAAAAAAGCAAAAGAGTTATTGGAAGAGCTATGGAAGAGAATTGCAGGTTCTGGTGGATTTTTATTCAAACCCGGAATGTTTGACAAGGCTTATGGTAATGGTGATATCTACAATAGCGCCGGTTACATGTGGTTCAATGCGATCTCACAGGTTTTATCTCCTTATAATTTCAATCCTTTCAATTATAATCCACTGAAAGATATTTTGAATGAACTGATCGACTTTGATGAACTGCATAAGTACAACAAAAAGAAACTTTTCATTTGTGCTACCAATGTAAAAACTAACAGAGCAAAGATTTTTACAAACAATGATATTACGGTGGATGCTGTAATGGCGAGCGCTTGTCTTCCCTTCTTATTCCAGGCAGTTGAGATCGATGGTGAATTTTACTGGGATGGTGGTTATATGGGAAATCCCCCTATTTTCCCTCTCATAACAAATACTGAACTTCATGATATACTTCTTGTAAAGATCAATTCAATCAATATTAATTCGGTTCCAACTACTGCGCGTGATATTGCAGACCGAGTGAATGAGATCTCCTTCAACAGCAGTCTTATCAATGAAATGAAACTGATCCATTATAGGAATGAACTGATCCGTAATGGAATCATCAAAACAGACGGGAAAAGTAACAGAGAGATCTTTGTGCATACCATCAGTGGTTATGATGCATTGAGTCAGCTAAGCTACAGTAGCAAGATGAATACGTCTTGGGAATTTCTTCTCGAATTAAAGAATAAAGGGAGAGCCATCGCAGAACAATGGATCAATACCGATTTCAAGCAAGTGGGACTACGTTCTACCTTTGATGTTGAAGAACATTTCTTTGACAAATTTTAGTGGTTCCCAACCCCATTCTAACATTTATTAAGCATCCTTGAGGGAATAGTTTCTCTTACTGCTATCGCACAAAGGACTAAATTTATTAGATTTACCTTTTTGTCACCTTTCATCCAAATAAGATTCAACCGTCATTTCGCATTCACAGTTGCGTGCCTTCTTTTTTTGTGTTTTTCAGGAATAAGAACATTTGCGCAGGCATATTATTCTGTCAATCCTAAATACATCAAAAGTAAGTTGGAAGATAACAACTGCTTAAATAATTATAAATCCGACTATCCTGATACCACAGTTTCTAACCTACACGAATTCTTTCCAAGAAATTTTTTGGGTAATATCGGAATCTCTTCTCCGGACTATATCCTGAAATATCATGCATGTGATGCCGGATTTCGTTTATATGCTTCATCTCTTTCCAATGATCGCTTATCAGAAAAGCAAGTACAGTATTTCCGGACCAAAGGACCCTATGCATCTGTGAATGGGATTGCCGGCAGCAAACAATTACAAATATTGAAATTCATTTTCACGCACACGTATAAAGACAAGATCAATGTAGCACTTCGTTTCAATCGTTATACCTCCAAGGGATTTTATAGCCATCAACAGTCTTACACGAATAACTTTTACCTGAGCAGCAATTTTACATCAAAAAACGAAAGGACAGGCTATTATTTCTATTATTTAAATAATGGCAACAAGTTTCAGGAGAATGGAGGTATTGAAGGAGACAGTCTTTCAACCGAGGACGTTAGTCAACCAAAGGAATTGCTTGGCATCAGATTAAGCTCTGCCCTTCGCAATAACAGGGAAAATCAGGTCATGTTCAATCCATGGATCAAACTGAATCGGAGTGCAGATTCACTGGATAAATTGAATTCTTATCTTCAGCTCAAATCAAGCTTTAATTCTTCCTCTTTCATTTACAAGGATGACAATGTGAATAAAAATGATTTTTACTTTTTGTTCTATCACGATACGGTAAGAACTTATGATAGTACTTCTCTACAAAAATTCGCAAATGAACTCAGTTATACTTTGCTAAAAGGTAAGAGATCCAAAGGTTTTTCACTGGGTTATAGGAATGAGCTGAACCGACTATGGCAAAAGACCGACAGTATCTTTATGAATGATATCGTATTTGTCGATGCTCAGTTTAGCAAAATGATCAAGAAAGACAGTTTGAATAAAGGGATGCTTTTTGAGGATCAAATGAAAGCACAATACGTTTTAAACGGGCCAAATTCCTCTAACTATATAGCAGAGAACAGATCGGGTTTTACTTTTTCCGGAAAGCATCAGCTGAGTTTGCTTTTAAATATATCATTGGAATCAAGGAACCCTGATCATTTTTATAATTACTGGGTAAGCAATCACTATACCTGGTTCAACAATGGATTTTTGCCTATGCAAACTGGTCAAATTCAACTGGGGGCTTCTTTGGATAAAAAGATCGGAGTGGAACTCTTTACAAAGAATGTCACCAATTTTCTTTACCTCGATGAATTAGCTTACCCTGCTCAGTTGAGTGGAGATATGTTGTTGTCCGGTACAAAAGCTTACGCTTCAGTCACCTTGTTCAGGCATCTTGGATTGAGAGTGGAACACACTTACCAAACAAGTTCCAAACAGAATTATGTCAGTCTGCCCTCCAATATTTCAAAGGCTCAATTGTATTATACGGGTAATTTGTTCAAGGGAAATTTGCAGCTGAATACCGGTGTGCAGGCCGAGGTTTATAG
>DAORJH010000328.1:0-3453 GCA_035438925.1 Bacteroidia bacterium
CAAAGCGAAGGCAGAAGCTGAAGCTAAATTGAAAGGAGATAAAGATGCTGCAGCAAAAGCAAAAGCAGAAGCGGATGCTAAGGCGAAAGCAGAGGCAGAAGCAAAAGCGAAAGCAGAAGCTGAAGCGAAGAAGAAAGCGGAAGAAGAAGCGAAATTAAAAGCAGAAGCAGAAGCCAAAGCAAAGGCAGAAGCTAAATTAAAAGGAGATAAAGATGCGGCAGCAAAAGCGAAAGCAGAAGCGGATGCTAAAGCCAAGGCGGATGCGGATGCTGCTGCTAAGGCTAAAGCAGAAAGTGATGCAGCTGCTAAAAAGAAAGCGGAAGAAGATGCTGCAGCTAAAGCGAAGGCTGATGCAGATGCGAAAGTGAAAGCAGAAGCAGATGCCTTAGCAAAGAAAAAGGCAGATGATGCTGCAGTGGCTAAAGCGCTTGCTGAATCTGAACTGAAATACAAAGAAGCGCTTAAAAAAGCGGATTATAATTTTGAAGTGAAAAAATACAAGGAAGCAAAGAAGTTCTATGAAGAAGCATTGGTATATAAGAACAATGATCCTTATGCTAAATCAAAAATGATAGAATGCCAGAAATTAATGAGCGCAGACAATTCCGTAAGCGCACAAAACAGAAGAAAAGATCTGCTTGCGAAGTATAAGCCGGGTGTCACTGAAGAAACACTAAAAGGACCAGGTGTCACCATTCTTCAACGGGTTGTAGTGAAAGAGTCTGATGTATGGGTTTATCAGAAAAAAATGTTTGACTGGGGTGGCGTTACTTTTTTCAGAGATAATGATGCTATTACTGAACTTATTTTTGAACAAGAAACAAAGCCTTAAAAAATGCTCCCATTGCCTTCCTTCATGTCCGAAGATCTGCGTTGCTGCGTGTGTGGAAATACTTCTACCGATAAGTTCAGTTTGATGTATCAGAAATCAAATTGCGCAATCATCACATGTAACAGTTGTAGTTTTGTTTTCATACCTCCATATTATCGTAAACAGATACAATACGGGAATTATAAAAATTCGGATGTTACTGCTGCGGTCCGATCAGGAAATAACTGGGTGAAGATCCAACGCCATAAACTTCGTTTTCGATTCATACAGAAATACGTTCCAACTGGTAAACTCTTCGATCTGGGTGCCGGCTGGGGACATTTTATGCTGGCAGGAAAAGAGCTGGGGTATCAGGTCCATGGTATAGAAATTGCCGAACAACCTTATTTGTATTGCGTGAATGATCTGAAACTTCCTGTTGAGCATATTGATTTTTTCAAAATGCCGGATGAGGTGAAGTATGATGTTGTAACGATGTGGGATGTGCTCGAACACATAGATAAGGCGGACGATTTTTTGAAGAAGTGCGCATCGATCACCAAGCCGGGTGGCTATCTTTTCTTGCAGGTTCCTCAGATCGATAGTTACTTCGCGAAAAAATACAAAGATGAATGGAAAATGATGGGACTGGATCATGTCAATTATTTCAGTAAAGACACGATCAAAAAGATTCTTTCGAATCATGGTTTTGAAGTGGTTGAGATAAAATCATCCTTCGAGATCAAGTTATTCATCATGTATACCATACTTCCACTCTTAAAAAAATTAAGATCCAATAAAAAGCAGACCATCAATGAAGCCAGCACTACGATCAATGCTGCAGAAAGACAACAGTATTTCAATAGATTCACAAGCAGACCCAAGTGGCAGTTAAAGCTTTTTGTGTTTCTTCATAATATCATATACAATACGCTTTCTTTTTTCAATCTGGGCGAAGAAATGATGGTGGCAGCCGTACGAAAAAAGTATTAACATTAGTCTGATTTGTATCATGACAATTTCACTTTTAATTATTCGTAAATTTATCTTTCTGAATTTATGAATATTGGGATGGTCTGCTTCCCGACCTATGGTGGAAGTGGCGTTGTAGCAACAGAACTTGGTATTGCCCTTGCAAAAAGGGGACATAAAGTTCATTTCATGTCCTACAGCCAGCCATTTCGATTGAATATTTTCAATCAGAATTTGTTCTACCATGAGTTCAGTGTGAATGATTATCCCTTGTTCGAATATCAACCATACGAGAGTGTGCTGGCAAGTAAGATCGTTGATGTAGCCATGTACGAGCACTTAGATATTCTACATGTTCATTATGCGATCCCACATGCTTCGGTAGCTTACATGGCACAACAGATCTTGCTTTCCAAGAAAATATTCCTTCCGTATTTAACCACGCTGCACGGAACGGATATTACTTTGGTTGGAAGAGACCCTGCTTTTGAACCTGTCATTCGTTTCTCTTTGAATCACAGTAATGCGATCACATCGGTATCAGAAAGTCTTAAAAAGGATACGCTGAATACTTTCAAGATCGATAATAAGATAAGCGTAGTTCCTAATTTCATTAATCTTTCCGAATACACCGATGTAAAAGCAAATTGTGCGAAGGAGAATTATGCGCCTAAAGGTGAGAAGATATTGGTACACGTTTCCAATTTCAGAAAAGTGAAAAGGGTGGAGGATGTTCTACATGTATTTGATAAGGTTAGAAAGACCGTACCGTGTAAGTTGATCCTGGTGGGAGATGGTCCTGAGCGACCTGCTATTGAGGCATTGTGCAGACAACTCAATACATGTAATGATATTGTAAGTTTGGGGAAGATCAGCGATCCTCGCGAAGTTTTGAGTCTAGGAGATCTCTTCATTCTTCCATCGGAGACAGAAAGTTTTGGTCTGGCAGCATTGGAAGCGATGGCCATGGGAATGCCGGTGATCAGCAGTAACAGTGGAGGCTTACCTGAGGTTAATTTACAAGGAAAAACAGGATTTTTGAGCAAAGTAGGCGACGTTGATGAAATGGCTGCCAATGCTATAAAATTACTCACAGATGATGCATTGATGACTCAATTCAGAAAGAATGCTTTTGAACAAGCTAAGAATTTCGATGCAGAAAAGATAGTCCCACTATATGAGAATATCTATAAAGGTCTGCTGCAAAAGTAAATTTTAATTTTCTTTAATCATTTCAATTATCAATAAATCGATCTTTGATCTGGTGTTCAGTGCTGATGATATGATTGATGAATTTGATCTGATTCAATAAATGCAATTGCTGATTATCTGCGGATATTAATCTGTATTTTTCGGGATGTGTCAGCTGAAGTGAGGAGGCCACATTGTAGACCGTTAGTCCTGCCACGGTATCGTAATCGATGAATTGATTTTGAATTGTTCCGAAATAATTTACGACGGCATCCTGTAGGTTATTCAGTTGTATCTTTTGTTCGATACTGATCGGTTGGATGATGCCCGCTCCATACAATTTTGGTGAAAGGGTGGGAGAGTATTCCAAAAGTTTGAATAAGCCTGTACCTTCGATCAAAACATCCATTTCTCCGTTCTTGTAAGTTTTAAGGATCCTTTTGATCTTCACTTCACATCCAAAAGAGGTTAAAGATCCT
>DAORJH010000329.1:0-3453 GCA_035438925.1 Bacteroidia bacterium
GAAAGGTCTTGAATTTCCTGTTGTGATCATTCCATTTTGTAATTGGCAGATCCATCACCAGGATGAAACGTGGATCGACCTAAAATCAACGGGCTCTGAATTGCCGGTGTCGATCCTTAAAATAAGCAAACAACTTCAATCCGCCGGTTTGAACGATGCGTTTCTTCAGGAACAAACGGACGAAGCGCTGGACAACCTGAATTTACTTTATGTTGCTTTTACAAGAGCCGTAGAACGATTGTATGTCATCAGTTTTAGAGGAGAGAAAACAACAATGAAATCAGTGGATCAATGGATCGATGTATATTTAAATAAAACAGAAGGTTCCTCGCCATATGAATTCGGCGAGTTAAAAATGTCACTAGCAAAGAAAAAGAAAAGTGTACTAGCTTTGCAACTCCCCCCTTTAACATTCTGCCTGAACAGCTCTGTCATTACTATCAGATCTTCTTCCTATCATGCTGATCAAGGCAAGAGTGATCCGATCTTAAAAGGCATTGCAATTCACGATATACTGTCCGGAATCAAAACCCATTCAGATATAGAATCTGAAATTACGCAAGCAGATAGAAAAGGTATAATTACGAAAGAAGAGGGGGTTGATCTTTATAAAAAAGTGACACAGCTTTTGAAACATCCATTACTTGAACCACATTATACCAAGAATACTAACTCAATCACTGAAAGGGAATTGATCACTGCAAAAGGAAAGGTACTACGACCTGATAAAGTTTCTGTCATAAATGGCAAGACCTTTGTTATTGATTACAAGTCCGGAAACCGACACGATAAAAAGTACGAGTCAAAAATGATGGAATATGAACAAGCCCTTCTGGAATTAGGATATTCGAATGTAACCAAGATCCTGGCTTACGTCGACCTCAATGAAGTGATCGAGATCTAGGGCTTTTTTTTACCTTAAAAGGCTCTTTTTATAACCCTGATTGCGTGATTTTTTTCCTATAACGAAGAATGCTTCATATTTTAGCATTTCCATACTGTATTTATATTAAATTTATACAGATAAAAACAAGGTAATGAAAAGATACTTTTTCTCTCTGCTGATCGCTTCTTCTTTTGGTTTCGCCCAGAAGTCGGGAATTGTGATCGCCAACATGGATAAAACGGCAAATCCGGCGAATGACTTTTACGCCTATGCCAATGGTACCTGGCAAAAGAATTTCAAAATGTCGGAAACTGATTCTAGATACGGAAGCTTCAATGAGATCAATGACAATAATCTAAAGAATATACGCTCTATTTTGATCCTAGCATCAAACAACAAGACCGCTGCGCCGAATACGGATGAGCAACGATTGCGTGATTTCTATTTAACGGCGATGGATTCTGTTAAGGCTGAAAAATTAGGGATCTCTCCTATCCAGGTTCAACTGGATCAGATAGAAAAGGTAAAAGACCTGAAAGAACTTAACGACCTGAAGAATTCCTTTGACAAGATAGGGATACCGTTATTCTTTACCGGTGGAGTAAGTGTTGACGCGAAAAACAGTCGCAAACACGTATACGAATTAGGACAGGGAGGATTTGGCTTGTCCAATCGTGATTTTTATTACGGGGCTCAATTTGAAACGATCAGAAAAGAGTATATAATCTTCTTATCTACTTTGTTTCAAAACTGTGGAACAGCAAAAGAGAAAGCCAATACTGATGCTCAGAAAGTATTTGATTTTGAGAAGAAACTTACCGAGAAAGCACTCACTAGTCTTGAAATGCGTGACATTGAAAAGATGTACAACGTATTTCAGGCAGCCAAACTAAAGGAATTAAGTCCTGCTATTTCATGGGAAATCTATTTTTCAAGCAGAGGTCTTAAATTACCGGACACTGTCATTGTAGGAATGGTGAACTACATGAGTGCCATGAATGAATTACTAAAAAATACGTCCTTAGAAGAACTTAAAACATATGCCAAAGCTCAATTGCTTATTGGTGCTTCTCCTTTCTTATCTTCGAATTTTGAGAAAGCCAGTTTTCATTTTAATGCAGAAGTCTTAAGCGGAATTAAAGTGATGAAAGCAAGATGGCAACGCGTTGAAGGGATGACGGACAGATGTATCGGTCATGCTTTATCTCGTGAATTTGTAAAGAAATATTTCCCTCCTTCCTCAAAAGACAAGTTAAACAAACTGATCGATAATCTGATCCTCGCTTATCGTGATCGAATCGACACAAGAACCTGGATGAGTGCTGAAACAAAAAAACAAGCACACCGTAAACTTGATCTGCTTATCAGAAAAATAGGATATCCTGAGAAGTGGGATGATTATTCTGCAATGACCATAAAGACCAATAATTACTGGGAAAATGTATGTTCTGCCTCTACGTATGCTTTCAATAAAAGCAATGCTGAATTAAACACTCCGGTTGACAGATACGTCTGGTTAATGACACCCGTAACGGTAAATGCATATTACAATCCAACTACTAACGAGATCACGTTCCCGGCTGCAATTTTACAGCCACCGTTCTTTGACGCGGAAGCAGATGACGCGGCAAATTACGGAACCATGGGTTCTATCATCGGACATGAATTAACGCATGGATTTGATGACCAGGGATCGCAATTCGATGCAGATGGGAATATGAAAATGTGGTGGACAGAAGAAGACTTTAAAAATTTCACGGCAAAGAAAGAAGGCATCATCACGCAGTTCAACTCCTACGTTGCGATCGATACGCTCCATGTGAACGGCAGCATGACACAAGGCGAAAATATAGCTGACCTTGGAGGTTTGACCATGTCGTACAATGCTTACATGAGATCGCTCGGCGGAAAACCATCGAAAGTGATCGACGGTTTCACGGGAGAACAACGATTTTTCATTGCCTGGGCACAAGGCTGGAAACAGATGAGCAGAGAAGCTGAAACAAAAAGATTGCTTACCGTTGATTACCATTCTCCGGCCTATTTCAGGGCATTCGCACCCTTAACCAACTTAAAGGAATTCTATAAAGCGTTCAATGTAAAAGAAGGTGATAAAATGTTCACCCCTGAAAACAAAAGAGTAGAGATCTGGTAATTGACCGAGAAGGAAATACATAAAAAATTCAGATCATTTTTTCATATGCAGGATTGGTTTTTCTGCAAAAAAAAGATGGCCCTTTTATTGCTATTCTTTTTTGCTTTTGCACAAAACAATAGTGCACAGATCGATGCCGTACTAAGTGAATGGAAGGCAGATAAGGATCTGCAAAGTGCCTCCATCGGATTCTGTGTGTTGAACCGTTCAGGAGAAATCATATCAGAATACAATTCCCATCAGTTTCTGATTCCTGCCAGTACTTTGAAAGTGATCACGACCGGGGCCGCATTGAATATACTTGGCAGCAACTATCGCTTCGATACCAAAATTTACCATACAGGTACATTTGATAAAAAAACCGGAGTGATAGATGGAGATCTGATCATTTACGGACACGGAGATCCCAGTT
>DAORJH010000330.1:0-3451 GCA_035438925.1 Bacteroidia bacterium
TGCTTCCGATCTGCTCTCGCAAGCGGAACATGGTGCCGATTCGCAAGTGATCTTCGTGAGTACTTCTTCCAATTTGATTCAGCAGGTTTCCAGCGAGATCACAACACAATTGAAATCATTGCCTCGCAAAGCAATAGCCGAGAAAGCATTGAATAACAGTAAATTCATTTTGGTGAAAGATCTGAACAAAGGAATTGCTGTAATCAATGAGTATGCGCCAGAGCATTTAATTATCGCCTGCAAAAAAGAAAAAAAGTTGGCAGAAAAGATCGTCAATGCAGGTTCTGTCTTCCTTGGTAATTATACACCGGAAAGCGCAGGAGATTATGCTTCAGGCACCAATCATACTTTGCCTACAAATGGTTATGCAAGATCTTATAGTGGTGTTTCGCTCGATAGTTTTGTACGCAAGATCACTTTTCAGCAGATCAGTGAAAAGGGTTTGAATAAAATTGGGAAGTCCATTGAGGTGATGGCTGCTTCTGAATCTTTAGATGCACATAAGAATGCAGTTAGTATCCGATTAAAAAATAAATAAAATGAAATTCGATCTTTTTAAAA
The DNA here is from genome assembly GCA_035438925.1 of Bacteroidia bacterium. GTDB lineage: Bacteria > Bacteroidota > Bacteroidia > B-17B0 > Aurantibacillaceae > Aurantibacillus. The sequence goes on from DAORJH010000330.1 coordinate 562, forward strand.
TCATTCGAAAAAACATCTTAACACTGGTTCCTTATTCTTCCGCTCGTTCAGAATTCAAAGGAAAAGCGGAAGTTTTTCTCGATGCCAATGAAAATAGTTTTGGTTCCCCGTTAAATGAGAATTTTAACCGTTACCCTGATCCTTATCAAACAAAATTGAAGGAAAAGATCTCGGCCATCAAAGGTCTTCCTTTGCAGAACATCTTTTTAGGTAACGGCAGCGATGAAGCGATTGATATTCTCTTCCGAATCTTTTGCGAACCGGGAAAAGATAAGGCGATCATTTGTCCACCCACTTACGGCATGTATGAAGTTTCTGCCAATATCAATGATGTTGGCCTTGTCAAAGTGCCTTTGATCCCCGAAGTTTATCAGTTGGATACCGATAAGATCATCGCTTCTTTCAGTTCGGAAATAAAACTGATCTTTATTTGCTGTCCGAATAATCCAACAGGCAATGGAATGAAATGGCAGGATATAAAAAGGATTTTGGAGAACTTCTCAGGTATCGTTGTCATTGATGAAGCTTATATCAATTTCGCTTCTTATCGCAGCTTAATTCCCGAATTGCTTAATTACCCGAATCTCGTGATCTTGCAAACACTATCTAAAGCTTGGGGTTTGGCCGGACTCAGAATAGGAATGGCATTTGCCTCGGAAGAGATCATTTCACTTTTCAATAAAGTAAAACCACCCTATAACATCAGTGAGGCGGCACAACTTCTAGCTACGGAGGCTTTGGATAATATCGACACGATCAATAACTGGATCAAAGAAGTGGTGGCTGAAAGAAAAATTTTGGCCGATAAACTGCAATCGCTTTCTTTTGTGAAGAAAGTGTACGATTCCGAAGCCAATTTTCTCTTGGTAAAAGTAAATGATGCTACCGTGGTCTATGATTTTCTGGTGACGGAAGGGATCATTATCCGAAACCGAAGTAAAGTAGAATTGTGTGAGAACTGTTTACGTATCACCATTGGAACAAAAGAAGAGAATATTTCATTGATCAATTCATTAGAGAAATTCATATAATATGAAAAAGAAAGTATTATTCATTGACCGCGATGGAACCATTATTGTGGAACCTGCATCCGATTTTCAGATCGATTCACTGGAAAAACTGGAATTCATTCCGGGTGCGATCACTTATTTAAACCGTATTGCAAAAGAATTAGATTATGAATTAGTGATGGTCACGAATCAGGATGGAATGGGGACGCCTACATTTCCGGAAGATACCTTTTGGCCGGCTCACAATAAAATGATGGGAATTTTAAAAGGAGAAGGAATTCTTTTCTCTGAAGTTCATATCGATAAGAGTTTTGAGAAAGATAATTTACCGACACGTAAGCCTGGCATTGGTATGTTAAAGAAATATTTCAGTGATGAATACGATCTGGCGAATTCCATTGTGATTGGCGACAGACTAACTGATGTAAAGCTGGCGAAGAATCTGGGATCAAAAGCCATTCTGATCAAAAGTGCCATTCATTTAAATGAAATGGAAGAGGAATTAAGGAAGATCGTACTGCTGGAAACCAATTCCTGGGAAGAGATCTACAAAAGTATCAAACTTCCTCCCCGAATTGCTTCTGTAAGCAGAAATACCAATGAGACCAAGATCAATATTGAAATGAATCTGGATGGCAACGGAAGAGCAGAGATCTCAACAGGACTTTCCTTCTTTGATCACATGCTGGATCAGATCGCAAGACATTCGGGGATCGATCTTAAAGTGAATGTGAAGGGAGATCTGCATGTGGATGAACATCACACGATCGAAGATACTGCGATCGCCCTGGGAGAAGTATTGTTGAAAGCACTGGGAGATAAAAAAGGAATTGAACGTTATGCTTTCGTTTTGCCTATGGATGATTGTCTGGCACAGGTTGCACTGGATCTGGGTGGAAGGAACTGGTTGGTTTGGGAGGCCGAATTCAAGCGGGAAAAGATAGGGGATATGCCAACGGAGATGTTCATGCATTTCTTCAAATCTTTTTCAGATGCTGCTAAATGCAATCTGAACATCAAAGCAGAAGGAGAGAATGAGCACCACAAGATAGAATCTATTTTCAAAGGACTTGCAAAGTGCATCAAGCAGGCTGTAACACGTAATTCGAACAATATGCAATTACCAAGCACAAAGGGCATGTTATGAAAGTAGTGATCATTAAATACAATGCAGGAAATGTGCGTTCTGTTTCTTTTGCTTTAGAGCGACTTGGAATTATTCCGGTTATTAGCGATGATATTGAATTGATCCGGTCGGCCGATAAAGTTATTTTTCCAGGAGTGGGAGAAGCTTCTTCGGCTATGCAGTATTTAAAGGAAAGAAAACTCGATCAGCTTATCACTTCTTTAAAGCAACCGGTTCTGGGTATCTGCTTGGGTATGCAATTGATGTGTGGTTATTCGGAAGAAGGAGAAACGAGTTGTCTCGGTATTTTTGATCAGAAGGTGCTTAAGTTTATATCGAATTCAAACGAACTGAAAGTTCCTCAAATGGGATGGAACAATATTCATGAGCTGAAAGATCCTTTATTCAAAAGTGTGAAGGAAAATGACTACATGTATTTTGTTCACGGATATTACGTAGAAAAAGGAGAGCATACCATAGCCACAACGGATTATCTTTTATCTTATAGTTCGGCTTTGCAGAAGAATAATTTCTATGCTGTGCAATTTCATCCTGAAAAATCTGCAGAGGCAGGACAACAAGTAATCACTAATTTTTTGAAATTATAGTATGCAGATCATTCCGGCAATAGACATCATCGATGGAAAATGTGTTCGCCTGACGCAAGGCGATTATTCTCAAAAAACTGTTTACAATGAGAATCCATTGGAGGTTGCCCTTATGTTTGTAGATAATTGAATTGAACGTTTGCATT
>DAORJH010000331.1:0-3432 GCA_035438925.1 Bacteroidia bacterium
GAAAAAACAAACACAAGCGGATGAATACAAGGAAAAAATTCTGAGTGAGTTCCCCGACAGTGAATTTGCCTTGTTGATCAAAAATCCGAATTATGCCGAGGAAGCCAATAACAGACAAAGTGAAGCGGAAGGATTTTACACAGGTGTTTACGCCGCCTACAAAGGCGAAGATTATGCAAAAGCCTATGAACTTTCATCTGAAGGCATCAGTAAATTCGGAAAACACGATTATCGTCCACAATTCGAATTCATAAAAGCCATGAGTTACGGAAAACTGAAAGGCATTGATTCCCTTGAGTATTCCTTGAAATTATTTACAGCGAGTTATCCAAAATCGGATCCGGCCCCTTTGGCGAATGAAATTCTATTATCCATCAAAAAACAAAAACACCCTGAAATGTTCAGATCTCCTGATTCGGGTGTTTTTAACGCAGATACGTTTAATGTAGCTTTTGATAATGAACATTTTTTTATTGCCATCATTCCCGATGATGCGCAGATCTCGAACGCGTTTAAACTTAGCTTAGATGCATTCAATACCAAGTATTATTCAACTCGTCAGTTTCAGATCAACTCCAATATTTTCAAAGATGGAAAGCAACTCGTGATCCTGAAATCCTTTTTGAATGCGCAGGAAGTGATTGGCTACCTCGATAACTTTAATTCGGATAAAGAAATATTCAAGGGTGAGGTCAAAAAAGAAATGGTGGATGTTTTTCCAATTCTCGCTACCAACCTTCCCTTCCTTTATAAAAAGAAGAATATTGATGCCTATCGTCTCTTTTACACCGATAATTACAAAAAATTTGTGAATTCAGGTCAAAAACAGTAAAATTTGGATGTTTTTCAGGCATTTATTCTGTAAATTAGGGCAAAATTAAGTTCATGCTTGGAATTAATTCTAAACACAGTAATTCAGAGACCGGATCAGTCAACCTGATTGGTGGTGGAACCAAGATCCTGGGAGATATTGATTCGCAAGGTGACATCCGAATTGATGGTAAACTCATCGGAAACCTTACTACAAACGGAAAATTTGTACTTGGTATTCACGGAAGTGTGGAAGGAAATGTAACCTGTACGAATGCTGATATCAGTGGGGAGATAAAAGGAACAGTTAATATTAGCGAAACACTTTCTTTAAAGAAAACAGCGAAAATTCAAGGCGATATTGTGACTGGAAAACTTGCAATTGAGTCAGGCGCAGTTTTCAATGGCACTTGCAACATGGGAGCAAAGGTCAGGAATATCCATCAACCCGGTGAAGGATTAAATGCCGCTTCCAAAACAGCCTAATTCATTTTTAAAGTATAGCAATATGGCCTTTCAGTTGGCCATTCCTATTGCATTGGGTGCATGGGGAGGCAATAAACTGGATGCCTATTTTCAAAACAAGACACCTGTATTTACCATTGTACTTTCTTTGGCAGGAATTGCAGGTGGACTTTACCTTGTTTTAAAAGATCTAATTAATCCCAAAGAAAAATGAAACTAAGGGGCTTTCTCATCATCCTGATCTGTGCTTTACTCTCTGCCGGCGTTTCTATTTTTGTCGGACATTTTACCTCATTTCAGAATAAGGACTGGTGGTGGAGCCTTATCTTCTTCAGTAGCATTTTCATCATCACGAATATTGTTTTTGAGCACAAAACTGACGTGAATAGTTATTCCGAAATGTCTTTCGGGCTTATCATCATTAAAACCCTGTTTCTTTTTGTGGCTATTTTCCTCTATTCACTCTACAATAAGCGAGAATTAGGCTCTTTTTCTGTCCATTTTATTGCACATTATATTTTGTTTACACTGATTGAAATCAGATATTTGCTTTACTTAATTAAAAATAGAGTCATATGAAAAAGCTATTGTTCGCACTAAGTTTCGGATGCATTTTAAATGTAAATGCGCAAGACAAGACCAATAAGAAAGGAAGTGAATATGTTTTCACGGTGATCAAGAATAACGAAGCTACTGCAGTGCAAAATCAGAACATGACAGGTACTTGCTGGTCCTTTTCTTCCTTATCGTTCCTTGAAAGTGAGTTGATCAGAATGGGTAAAGGAAAGGACTTTAATTTAAGTGAAATGTACATTGCAAAGAAAGCGTATAGCTGGAAGGCAGATAAATTCATCAGAATGCATGGAAAGACCAATTTCGGAGAAGGAGGAGGATTTCCCGATGCACTAAGTGTATTCAAAAAATACGGTGCCGTACCTGAAGAAGTATATAGTGGAAAAAGAGACCCGGCAGCACCACACAATCACGGATTACTTGAAACAACGCTTCGCAATATGTTGTTACCGGCTGCAGCACCCGAAACACAAAGAATCGATTTTCAGTTCCTTCACAATGCGGTTGAAGCAGTTTGCGATGAATACATGGGAAAATCGCCTGAAAAATTTACTTATAAAGGAAAAGAATACACACCAAAATCATACGCAGAAGCTACAGGGATCAATCCGGATGATTATGTTTTCCTAACTTCTTTCACACATCACCCTTTCTATTCGAAATTCGTTTTAGAAGTGCCCGATAACTGGAACTGGGAATACATGTACAATTTACCTTTAGATGAGTTACAGACTGTAATGAGTTCAGCGATCACCAGTGGTTATACCTGGGCCTGGGCAGCTGATGTAAGCGAAAAAGGATTTATGTTTGGAGAAGGACTTGCAGTAGTTACCGATGCGCCATTGAATACACCGGATGACAGAGCAAAGGTTGGTAAAACACCCGTAATACAAACAAAGATCACACAGGAAATGCGTCAGACAGCATTTGATAATTATGAAACACAGGATGACCACGGAATGCACGCCGTAGGAATGGTCAAAGATCAGAATGGAACAGTTTATTATCTGGTTAAGAACAGTTGGGGGAAAGAGAATAACCAGTGTGATGGGTACTTTTATGCAAGCGAAAGTTATGTGCTTTATAAGACAACAAGTATCATGCTGCACAAAAAGGCTGTACCCGCTGCAATAGCTAAGAAATTAGGTATCAACCAATAATTCACAAAACTCTGCCTTTAAAGCAATTAATGCACTTCTATTAAAGAAGGTCATCACTGTGCTCTGTAATTTCTGTTAAAATCACCAACCTTACCACTGCATTAAAACGTATTTATTAACGAAAGCTGAATGAATTAAAATTCTGCACGGTTTTTGTAATAAGTATAGATATGAATACACATCATCTTACCCTGCCCATGTTTCCCTTGAGTATTGTATTACTTCCGGGAGAGACCACTAAACTCTACATCTTTGAAGAAAGATACAAGCAGCTGATCAATGAGTGTCAGATCAATGAAGCATCGTTTGGAATACCATTCGTTGAGAAAGGATCTTTAACCTCTTTTGGATGTGAAGTGAAGATCAAAAGGATCCTTAAAACATACAAGAACGGAGAAATGGATGTCCTGATCGAAGGTACAGG
>DAORJH010000332.1:0-3423 GCA_035438925.1 Bacteroidia bacterium
CGTGTACTTAGCCAGGTTGTAAGATTGCTTGATGGCAAGTAGGGATTGTTTAGTGAAATCAATGGGAATCAGAATGATACCTCTCTCTTTAATTTGCATAGACCTTTTTTTGGTTGGCTCAAAGGTACAGTTTTTCCCCAAATTTCTCAATTCTAGGTTCCATTTTAGGCTTTTTTTTGCTGAAACAGAGGAATTTACTATATTTGCGCCTCAATTTTAAAAACAATAAAATGGCAGTAAAGATTAGACTACAAAGACACGGTAAGAAGGACGCAGCTTTCTTTCACGTAGTAGTTTCCGACGGTCGTGCACCGCGTGATGGAAAATTCATTGAGAAACTAGGGGTTTATAACCCAAACACCAACCCTGCAACAATCGACTTGAACTTTGATGCAACTTTGAACTGGGTATTGAAGGGCGCTCAGCCTACTGATACTTGCAGAGCTATCCTTTCTTACAAGGGAGTTATGTTCAAAAAACACCTTTTAGGCGGTGTTAAAAAGGGTGCCATCACTGAAGCTCAGGCTGAACAGAAATTCAGCAAATGGTTACAGGAAAAAGACAGCAAGATCGTTGGTAAAAAAGACAAATTAAGTTCAGCAGCTACTAAATTGGCAAGTGACCGATTAAAGGCGGAAACAGCTAAAAAAGAAGCTAAAGCAGCTAAAATTGCAGCTAAAGTAAGCGCAGCTCCTGAAGTAAGTCCGGAAACTGATAATGCAGCTCCTACTACAGAAGAGAATAACGGTTAATTAATTTTCATAACAATCAAGAGCCGTTTTCCCTTTAAGGAAAGCGGTTTTTTATTTTAGCACAGTCTATTATTTCTTTTATTGAACATGTATACTCTTATTGCCGATAGTGGCTCAACCAAAACGGACTGGATCCTGCTCAATGGTTCAAACATTGTGAAGCAGGTGAAGACGATAGGTTTCAATCCTTATTTTCAATCAAAAGATCAGATATGTCTTGAACTACTGAGCAATCTTAAACCACATATTCAGGAATTCATTGCGCGAGTTGATGTATTGCACTATTATGGTGCCGGTTGTTCAACTTTAGAGAATAGTCTTTTGATTGAAGAGTGTCTGGGAATAACTTTGAACCTGAAAAAGATAAATGTATCTCACGATCTTCTTGCGGCAGCAAGAGCATTGTGCAAAAAGGAAAAAGGGGTAGCCTGTATTTTAGGAACAGGAAGTAACAGTTGCCTCTTCAACGGAAAACATATTATTGAGAATGTTCCTTCCGTTGGATATTTGTGGGGTGATTATGGAAGTGGTGCGCAAATCGGTAAGTATTTTGTGCAGGATTATTTTGAAGGCATTATTCCTTTGGAATTAGCCATCGCATTTGAAGCGGAAGGTTATGACAGAGAAGTTATTTTGTCCAATGTCTACAAAGGAACAATGCCGAGCAGATACCTGGCAAGTATCAGCCCTTTTGTGAATAAACACGTGGAGCATCCTTATATGCGTAATTTACTTTTCCGTTGCTTCAACAGTTTCTTCGAACATCAGATAAATAAATACACAGAAAGCCGTAAGCACAATGTCAATACCGTAGGTTCCATTGGTTTTATTTACCGAGATCTTTTTGCTCAGGTAGCTGCAAAACACGGTTACAAAATGGGCAATGTGATCAAATCACCAATGGAAGGACTTATTGATTTCCATTCTAATTCCTAATGGAATTTTTACTGATAGGTATAACAGCTTTAGCTGCTTCCTTACTGACTTTCTTTTCCGGTTTTGGCCTGGGTACAATTCTTCTTCCTGTTTTTGCGATCTATTATCCTATAGAAATTGCTGTTGCTTTAACAGCTGTGGTTCACTTGCTGAACAATTTATTCAAGATGGGACTCGTTTCTAAGAACATCAACTGGTCCCTGGTATTTAAATTCGGAATTCCCTCTATGATCGCCGCCTTTGCAGGGGCCTATCTTCTAAAGGAATTGAGTATCGAGCCCATTTCGTTGACGCAGTATCATCTTGGAGAAAAAGAATTTCATGTTTCATTGACGGGTTTTGTTTTGGGGATTCTGATCGTGTTATTTGCAATTGTTGAACTTTCCCCGAAACTTTCTGCTTATTCATTTAAGAAAGAACATTTGATCAGTGGTGGATTGATCAGTGGATTTTTTGGGGGATTAAGTGGCCACCAGGGCGCCTTAAGAAGTGCATTTCTCCTTAAACTGCAACTTGATAAAAAAGTGTACATCGCATCAGGTGTCATGATCGCTTGCCTAGTTGATGTGGCAAGGCTTAGTCTGTATTCCAATTTCGATATTCTTAAAAGTAAGGACGTGAATTTTTATTTATTGATCTCAGCAGTGCTTTCAGCCTGGACAGGTGCTTTTATTGGAAATAAAATATTTAAAAAGACCAGCATTCAGTTCTTTAAATGGTTCGTCGGGGTCTTCATGCTTATAATGGGATTACTGATCGCCACGGGGATCGTTGCATAGGTTTTACGAATTGTTTTTTGGTTAGATGCGTGATAGTATGGACTTTATTGCTCTGTTGACTTTATCTTTCTATTCCTTTTTTCTTATCTTCGTTATCTGCAAAAACGTTTACTTATATTAAGTTTTATAGAAGGTGCTGCTGTGATGGCGGCAGAAGTATGCGGTGCTAAATTGCTTGCTCCGGTATTCGGAAGCAGTCTTTACGTTTGGGCAAGTGTCATGGCTGTGACTTTGCTCGCCCTTTCATCCGGATATTTTTACGGTGCACGAGTTTCTTCCAGAACCACTGACCATAAGAATGAATTATTTCGTGTTTTAATAGTCGCTTCAGTCCTTATACTGCTTATGCCATTCATCTCTTCTTTCGTGCTTCCTTATTTTCGCTTATTCTCTTTTACTTCGGTTGTCTTGTTAAGTACGATCTTACTTCTTTTCCTTCCTGTTTTCTTACTTGGGACTTCTTCTCCTTTATTTATTGCCATCCAAAGTAATGAGTTGGACACTGCAGGTAAGGTAAGCGGAACTGTTTATGCCGTTTCTACTTTAGGTGGAATTCTGTCAACCTTGAGCTGCGGATTCTTTTTTATACCGGAATTAGGATTGAAAGTAACTTTGATCGGTTTTGGTCTATTGCTTTTTACGGCTGTCTTCCTTTGTCTTAAGAAAATGAAATTCACAGCAATGCTGCTGGCAACCTTTGCTCTTTTGACTTCCTTTGTAAGCTTTGAGAACAAAAGCAATGTTCTTTATTCTTCCGATGGTATGATGGGTTTGGTCACTGTCGAAAAAAGCGATAGGGTTGGAAAAGAATTACTTTATCTTAAAGTGAACGGAATTGTGCAGTCTGAGATGGATTTGGCAACAGGAAGATCTGCTTCCGCTTATATACAATTACTTGACAGTATGATTCACCCGTCTATCACAGGCTCAAAAGCATTGATATTAGGAGTAGGAGG
>DAORJH010000333.1:0-3411 GCA_035438925.1 Bacteroidia bacterium
TGGTGTAATGCCGATCATTTTTGCTCAAGCCATCATGTTCATCCCGGCTGCGATCTCAGGTTTTGCAGGTAGTTCAAGCGGTGTTTTTTCTGAGCGATATGGTTTCTGGTACAATTTGATTTTCGCCATTCTGATCATACTCTTTACTTATTTCTATACTGCGATCATGGTTAATCCAAATCAATTAGCAGACGATATGAAACGTAATGGTGGCTTTATTCCCGGTGTAAAACCTGGTAAGAAAACCGCTGAATTCATTGATCAGGTCATGAGCAGAATTACTTTGCCGGGATCTATCTTCCTTGCAGGTGTAGCAATCATGCCGGCATTTGCACAGAAACTGGGAGTTAACAGTGCTTTCGCCGATTTTTATGGTGGAACTTCATTGTTGATCCTTGTAGGAGTAGTGTTGGATACCTTGCAGCAGATCGAGACCTATTTGTTGAACCGTCACTATGATGGTTTAATGAAGTCGGGTAGGATCAAAGGAAGAGGAGCAAACGCAATGATGATGCAGCAGGGGTAAAATATTAATGGCGAAACAGGCAAATATTGAAATAGACGGAACAATAGCAGAAGCACTGAGTAATGCTATGTTTCGAGTAGAGTTGGAAAATGGACATATGGTGACGGCACATATTTCAGGGAAAATGAGGATGCATTACATCAAGATCCTTCCCGGAGATAAAGTGAGATTGGAAATGAGTCCTTACGACCTTACAAAAGCAAGAATAACGTTCAGATATAAATAAAAAAGAATAAGCAACAGGAAATTCATATGAAAGTAAGAGCATCCATCAAAAAAAGAAGCGTCGACTGTAAAATTGTTCGCCGCAAGGGGAAATTGTACGTGATCTGCAAAAAGACACCGAAGTTCAAACAAAGACAGAAGTAATAAATTAAAAATTTAAATAGCATAACATGGCACGTATAGCCGGTATTGATTTACCAAAGAACAAAAGAGGAATAATAGGTTTAACCTATGTTTACGGAATTGGTCCTGCAAGGGCTGCCCTCATCCTTACTCAGTGTGGAATCAACTTCGATAAGAAAGTTAGCGAATGGTCAGATGATGAGCAGAACGCGATCCGTAATTTCATTAACAGTGGATTTAAAGTAGAAGGTGCTCTTCGTTCTGAAGTTCAGCTCAACATTAAACGTTTGACTGATATCAACAGTTACAGAGGTATTCGTCACCGTAGTGGCTTACCAGTAAGAGGTCAGCGCAGTAAAACAAACGCTCGTACTCGTAAGGGACGTCGTAAGACAATTGCCAACAAGAAAATGGCTGCTAAATAATAATTAATAAGAATTAGAATATAATGGCAAAACAACAACAAGCTTCGGCTGCCGCATCAGCAAAGACAACTTCTCGTAAGCGTACCGTAAAGGTAGAGGCTAGTGGAGAAGCTCATATCAATGCTACTTTCAACAACATCATCATTTCATTGACCAATAATGCCGGTCAGGTTATTTCCTGGAGCAGTGCTGGTAAAATGGGATTCAGAGGTTCAAAAAAGAACACTCCTTACGCTGCTCAAATGGCAGCTCAGGATTGTGGAAAAGCTGCTTTCGAAGCAGGCTTACGTAAAGTAAAGGTTTACGTGAAAGGTCCGGGTGCCGGAAGAGAAAGTGCAATCCGTACGATCGCCGCTTCAGGAATTGAAGTTGCTGAGATCATGGATATCACTCCGATTCCTCACAACGGTTGCCGCCCTCCGAAACGCAGAAGAGTATAACAAAATAAAGCCGTCCCCAACCTTGTTGGGGATTGGAGTTGCTGATCTATAGGGTCTTCAACTTAAATAATAAAAACAAAAACCAGGTGAGGTAAATTAAACTTCGCTTCACCGCAAGAAACAATTATTTAAAATGGCAAGGTACACAGGTCCAAAATCAAAGATCGCCCGTAAATTCAAGGAACCAATATTCGGTCCTGATAAGGCATTAGAAAAAAAGAATTATCCTCCGGGACAGCATGGCGTTTCTAAGAAACGTGCAAAACAATCTGAATATGCTGTTCAGTTAATGGAAAAACAAAAAGCCAAGTATACTTATGGTATCCTTGAGAAACAATTTGCTAAGACTTTCGAAAAAGCTTCGCGTCTGCACGGTATCACAGGTGAAGTGTTACTTCAACTGATCGAAAGCCGTTTGGATAATGTTGTTTACAGAATGGGAATTGCTCCATCACGTCGTGCAGCAAGACAATTAGTGAGTCATGCTCACATTGTAGTAAATGGAAGCGTTGTTAATATCCCTTCATTTACATTAAAACCGGGTGATATGGTGAGCGTTCGCGAGAAATCACAGACACTTGAAACAATCGTAAATTCATTGAATGGTCACGCGAACAAATACCCATGGATTGATTTCGATAGAAGTGCAATGAGCGGAAAGTTCATCAGTCGTCCTGAGCGTTCTCAGATCCCTGAGAATATCAAAGAACAACTGATCGTCGAATTGTACTCGAAATAATAATTCATTTTTTTATAAATTTTATAAGGCAATAAATATGGCAATTTTAAATTTCGTAAAACCAGATAAGGTAATCATGATCAACTCAACTGAAACAGCAGGTCAGTTTGAGTTCAGGCCTCTTGAACCGGGTTTCGGTATCACTATCGGAAACTCACTGCGCCGTATATTACTTTCATCACTTGAGGGATATGCTGTTACCAGCGTTAGAATTGAAGGAGTTGACCATGAATTCACTACTGTGAAAGGTGTTGTTGAAGATGTGACTGAGATCGTTTTGAATTTAAAACAAGTTCGTTTCAAAAAACAATTAGATAATCACGATAACGAAAAGATCACTGTACATTTTGCTGGAAGCGATAAATTCACAGCCGGTGATATCGGTAAATATGTGAACGGATTTCAAATCCTTAACCCGGATCTCGTAATCTTTAATTGTGATCCTTCTGTTCGTCTTAAAATGGAATTAACAGTAGAGCGTGGACGTGGTTATGTACCTTCTGAAGAGAACAAAACAAATACAGCACCAAACGGAACGATCTTCATTGATTCGATTTACACTCCAATTAAGAATGTAAAGTATGTGATCGAAAACTACCGTGTGGAGCAGAAAACTGACTACGAGCGTTTGATCCTTGATATCGTAACTGACGGTTCTATTCACCCAAAAGATGCTTTGAAAGAAGCAGCTAAGATCCTTATTTTCCACTTCATGCTTTTCTCTGATGAGAAGATCACTTTGGATACGGAAGAAAAACGCAACGAAGAAGAATTTGATGAGACAAGTCTTCACATGCGTCAGTTATTGAAAACAAAACTGGTTGACATGGATCTTTCTGTTCGTGCATTGAACTGCCTGAAAGCAGCAGATGTTGAAACTTTAGGAGAACTTGTATCATTCAACAAAAACGACCTCTTGAAATTCCGCAACTT
>DAORJH010000334.1:0-3409 GCA_035438925.1 Bacteroidia bacterium
TTTCTGTTTTCGGGAGTGGTTTCTAATTGAAAGAAATCCTGAAAAGATTTCACCTGAATATCCAAAAAATCAGGATATTCAACCGGGAACTTATTTGACGAGAAGTTAACTCGTTTTTGTTGTTTTGTACTTGCAGCCAAGGTTAAAAAGATTAAATTAATACAATGTTGACAGGCCTATAGTTCCGTTTTTTAATGCAAAAAGAGAAAAGGATCCTCCCCGTTAAGGGAGGATCTTCTTCTAAAAAGCGAGAGCAGTATTATTTAATTTCTGCTTTAGCACCGGCTTCTTCTAAAGCCTTTTTAATTGCTTCAGCTTCTTCTTTACCGATACCTTCTTTCACAGGTTTTGGAGCACCGTCAACTAGATCTTTTGCTTCTTTCAGTCCTAAACCGGTAAGGTCTTTAACTACTTTCACAACACCAAGTTTAGCTGCACCAGCTTCTTTAAGGATAACATCGAAAGTTGTTTTTGCAGCAGCAGCATCTCCGCCACTTGCAGCACCACCACCTGCAACTACTGTTGCAGCAGCTGGTTCAATTCCGTAGTCATCTTTCAGGATTTTAGCAAGGTCCTGTACTTCTTTTACTGTTAAGCCTACTAATGTTTCAGCTATTGATTTTACATCTGCCATTTTTATGGATTTTAAAATTGTTAGTTTTTGTTTTTAATTTTTGTTCATTCACTTTTGTTATGCTGCTGCGTCTTCTCCGCCTTTTTTGTTCTCTAATCCACCGATCACGCGGCTGATTGGAGACTGAAGCAAGAAGATCACATCTGCGATCAATTCGTTCTTAGATTTCAATGAAGCAAGCGATTCAAGGTTGTTATCTCCCAAATAGATCGTTTCTTCAACGTAAGCTCCTTTTAGAGCCGGTTTAGAATCTTTCTTTCTGAAATCCCTGATCAGTTTTGCCGGTGCATTGGAAGTTTCAGAGAACATCAAAGCTGTTTCTCCCTTTAAAGCCGGGATCAACTCAGCCAACTTACTGTCGTTGGCACGCTCAATTGCTTTTTTAAGCAAAGTATTTTTTACAACTGTAATGGATACTTTTTTCTCGAAACAACTTCTACGGAACGCATTCACTTTCTCAACAGTGAGTGTAGAACAATCTGCCAGATAGATCTTGTTGTTGGCATTTAGTTTTTCTACCAACTGGTTGATCATTTCTGTTTTTTCTGATTTATTCATGACTTGTTTTTTTAAGTTTTTGTTTCATTTCTGAAACAGCGTTTTTGTTTAGTTGAATAATTTGGTGTCGATCGCAATTCCGGGACTCATTGTGCTGCTCATGGTCACTGACTTTACGTAAGTACCTTTTGCAGAACTAGGTTTGAGTTTAAGGACAGTAGTGATCAGTTCATTTGCATTTTCAGCAAGTTGATCGGCATTGAAACTTGCCTTTCCAACTCCTGCATGAATGATTCCTGCTTTGTCTACTTTGAAATCGATCTTTCCGCCTTTCGCGTCCTTCACTGCTTTACCAATGTCCATGGTAACAGTTCCGGTTTTTGGATTAGGCATTAAACCACGGGGACCCAACACACGTCCGAGTGCTCCTACTTTACCCATCACTGATGGCATAGTAATGATCACATCGATGTCTGTCCATCCACCTTTGATCTTTTCAATGAATTCGTCTAATCCAACATGATCAGCACCTGCAGCTTTGGCTTCTGCTTCCTTATCAGGAGTTACAATTGCCAGAACACGCATTGTTTTACCGGTACCGTGAGGTAAGGTAACTGTGCCGCGCACCATTTGATTAGCTTTACGTGGGTCAACTCCTAAACGGATCGCAAGATCCACCGATGCATCGAATTTAACCGTGGTGATATCCTTCACGATCTTCGCTGCTTCGGCCACGGAGTACTGCTTGTTACCATCGAATTTCGCGATAACAGCTTTTCTTTTTTTAGTCAACGTTGCCATTTGTTAAGCTTTGTTTTTAGCCTGCCAGCCGGCAGGCGGGTTAATAATTGATTTTTCAGAAAGGCTTATTGCCTGTTACTGTGACACCCATGCTTCGGGCTGTTCCTGCAACCATACTCATTGCCGATTCGATTGTAAAGCAATTCATGTCTACAATTTTATCTTCAGCAATCTTTTTTACTTGATCCCAAGATAAAGAACCAACTTTTTTACGGTTACTGGTAGCAGATCCGCCTTTCAGCTTCGCGTGCTCCATGATCTGAACTGCAACAGGAGGACGTTTGATAACGAAATCAAACGACTTATCGTTGTAAACATTGATGATCACAGGAAGAATTTTTCCTGGTGATTCCTGGGTTCTTGCGTTGAACTGTTTGCAGAACTCCATGATGTTCACACCTTTTGCACCTAATGCCGGTCCAATTGGAGGCGAGGGGTTAGCAGCACCACCTTTGATTTGCAACTTTACAATTGCCGATAACTCTTTTGCCATTTTTAGTTTATATTTATTTGTTTGTTTACCAAGGAATCTTTCCGGCCTTAATTACTTTGAGTTGGAAGCAGCAAAGCGTCTCAAAAGGCCTGAGATCAATCCCCTAATTTCTTTATTCTTTCTCTACCTCACCGAAGTTTAATTCAACTGGAGTTTTACGTCCGAAGATCTTTACGGTAACTTTAATTTTCTTTTTGTCTTCCATTACTTCTTCAATGATTCCATTGAATCCGTTAAATGGTCCGTTGATCACTTTCACATTCTCACCAACAATATAATTAGTTGATACAGTTCCTTCACTCTCTGTTAACTCATCAACCTTTCCAAGGATCCTGTTCACTTCGCTTAGACGCATTGGAACTGGTGACCCACCTTTCGTTTCACCAAGAAAACCAATAACTCCTGTTATATTTTTAATGATGTGAGGAATCTCGCCACCCAAAGCAGCTTCGATCAAAACATAACCAGGATAGAATGAGCGCTCTTTGGTGGTTTTCTTACCATTTCTGATCTGAATGATCTTTTCTGTAGGGATCAATACCTGAGATACAAAATCGTTCAGTTTTAAACGGCTGATCTCCATCTCAATATATTGCTTCACTTTCTTCTCCTGCCCGCTGATAGCACGCACCACGTACCATTTTTTGACTGAAGGGTCGATCTTTGTTGTTTGTGCCATGATGTTTACTTAATTATTTCGTAAGCTTGTTTCATTAAGATCTCGAAAAGAAAATCCATTGAGAAAACTACCAATGCAATGATAATGGAAGATACCATTACCACTACAGCACTGCTTTGAAGTTCAGGCCAAGTTGGCCAGCTTACTTTATTGAACAGTTCATTGCGTGTTTCTGAAATATAGGTTCCTATTTTACTCATTCTCTTTTAAATTTATGAAGTGAGATCTTCGACTCAAGAAGTAAAAAATAACTCTAACTTCTTGAATCTGATTCTTACCTCAGATTTGCACGGGCAGAGAGATT
>DAORJH010000335.1:0-3406 GCA_035438925.1 Bacteroidia bacterium
TCCCTTCATCCCCAAATCGCTTCCTCATTTTATCCATCGCCTGATACAATAACAATTGTTCACTGCAATCTTCAAACAAATTATACTGATAGCTTCCCTGTATCAGATGACTGAAGCGCACGCCTATCAGTCGTATCAGCATTCTTTTCTGATAGAGTTTATCAAATAGCTCCTTCACTTTTTCAATCAGGGTATGATCGAGTGAAGTATACGGAATGCGCGCCTGCATGGTATAGGTATTGAAATCCGAGTATCTGATTTTAACCGTTACACAGGCCGTTAATTTTTCTTCCGCTCTTAATTGATAAGCTAATTTTTCCGCCATGCTCAGCAAGATGGATTTCAGTTGTTTTACGTCAATAGTATCTTTGTCAAAAGTTCTTTCGGTTGAAATGGATTTTCGTTCAGAGTACGGCTCTACCGGCGAGTTGTCAATGGCATTCGCTTTTTTCCAGATGACAATGCCGTTCTGTCCAAGCACCTGTTCCATCAATTCTATCGGCATCTCCTGAACAGTACGGATCCATTGCAAGCCCATTCCTCTCAGCAATTGATATGTTTTATCACCCACCATTGGAATTTTATTGATACACAACGGCGCTAAAAAGTCTTTTTCTGTTCCAAGTGGAATTTCTTTTTGTCCATTTGGCTTGGCCTCTCCTGTGCCTACTTTCGCTACTGTTTTATTGGTAGAAAGTGCAAAGGAAATGGGTAAATGCGTCTCCTTCATGATCCGCTGTCTTAATTCACTGGCCAGTTTGTAACAGCCAAAGAATTTATCCATGCCTGTCAGGTCAATGTAAAATTCATCGATGGATGTTTTTTCATATAAAGGCACACTTTCCTGTACAATTTCAGTGACCACATTCGAGAATTTACTGTACTGTTCCGAATCTCCCCTCACAATGATGGCTTCCGGACAAAGCTGACGGGCCATTCGCATAGGCATGGCCGAGTGGATCCCAAACTCCCTGGCCTCATAACTGCAGGACGCCACCACGCCACGGTCACCTGCTCCTCCCACTAAAACAGGTTTTCCGATCAGTTTGGGATTATTCAGCCTTTCTACCGAAACAAAGAAAGAATCCAGATCTATATGCATTACCGAGCGACTCATTCTGTTTTGAATTTTAATAATGCTAAATTACCTTAATATATAGCAGATGATTGCTATAAAACATAGTATAAACTGTTAAGAGGGGAAGGCTTAGCAGAGGGGGAAAATTAACCTGAATTAGCTTTTAAAATGAAGCAATTAATCATACATTTGCGCCGTAAAAAATCTGAATTTTGGATAAAAGATCGCTCATAGGACTTGGTTTAATTGCAGCAATACTGGGCCTATGGCTTTGGTTAAGCGGACCTACAAAGGAACAAATGGTTCGTAATAAAGAGATTAAGGATTCTATAGAACTGGTTAAGAAGAATACAGAACTGGCAGAGATCGCAAAGATCAAAACAACGCAGGCTTCCCAAGATACACTGAAACAGGCTACGGGAACACAACTTTCAGATTCAGCAAGACTTGCCTTAACGAACGATTATTACAAAGATTTTGCTCCCGCTATAACCGGAAAGTCAGAAACCTATGTACTCGAAAACGAAGTTGTAAAGGTAACCGTGAACAATAGAGGAGGAGTGATTGAAAGAGTTGAACTGAAAAAATACAATCGTCCTGATAAAAAAGGACCGGTAGTTCTGTTCGAAAAAGATTCAACCGTGTTTTCACTGAAATTAAATGCATACGATCGTGCGCGTTTATTCTCAACGGATAGTTTTTATTTTAAGCCTGCTAACATCACTACAAATTCTATTCAGTTGAAATTGGAAACGGCAAAACCGGGAAGTTATATTGAATACTCTTATTCATTAAAACCCAATGATTATATGTTGCAGGCTCACATTCGTTTTGTGAACATGCAGGGAATACTTTCTCAAACAGAAGATCAGTTGCAATTGAACTGGGCGATGAATTATCCTTCGCAGGAAAAATACATTATCAAAGAACGCGAAGCCGCAACAATTTATTTTAAACAGGACATCAATAGCTCGGATTACATCAATCCGATGAAGGATGAGCAGAAAGAAATTAGTGAAGCTGATGTAAAATGGGTTTGTTTCAAACAGCAATTCTTCAACTCTACAATTATCGCAGAGAAAACATTTGCCAAAGCCGGAAGTTTTGTAAAACTGGGATTAAGACCCGAGTCAAACACCGTAGTGAAAGCAGCCGCAGCAGAATTGGGTATTCCATACAACCACAGTGCTGATGAGAAATTTGTATACAAATTCTATTTCGGACCAAGTCACTACAATACATTAGAGACATATGGTTATGAGTTGGAAAAGATCATTCCTACCGGATGGAGCGTGTTCAGTTACATCAACAAATGGCTGGTGATCCCTCTGTTCAATGGCTTGAGCAGCATGAACATGGGAATTGTTATTCTGATACTAACCATCATTGTGAAGATCGTGTTGTTGCCAATTGCTTACAAGACTTACATGAGTGGCGCAAGGATGAGAGTCCTTAAACCGGAGACAGATGCTTTAGCAGCGAAATACGGGAAAGATGCCGATCCAATGAAAAAGCAACAGGATCAGATGGCGCTTTATCGAAAGGCAGGAGTAAACCCACTTTCTGGTTGTATCCCAATGTTACTTCAATTCCCAATTCTGATCGCACTCTTCAATTTTATGCCGGCTGCCATTGAACTAAGACAGCAAGGATTCCTTTGGGCAGATGATTTGAGTACCTATGATACCATCTGGACCTTCGGTCAGGTTCCTTTCATCAGTTGGGCTTATGGCGATCACATCAGTTTGTTCGCAGCACTCATGTTCGTGAGTACGATCATCTATACCTACATGAACAGCAGTATGATGCCACAGCAGAACACACAAATGCCGGGCATGAAATTCATGATGTACTTTATGCCGGTTATCTTTTTAGCAGTGATGAATCGTTATGCAGCCGGCTTAAGCTGGTATTACTTCCTTGCCAACATGTTCACTTTCCTTCAAAACTGGATCATGAAAAAAGTGATCAGCGATGAGAAGATACGAGTGCAGATCGATGCCAATATGAAAAAGCCGGCTAAAACATCCTCTTTCCAGAAAAGACTAGAAGAGATGGCCAAACAGCGTCAGCAACAAGTGAAGAAGAAATAAGCCTTTTTCGCAATCTTTTCAAGTTTTAAAATACAATTAACAAGGTTTTTCCTGAACGGAAATTAATTGCAATTTTACGACTCAGATAAACTAATCTGAAAAAAATGCAGCTAAAGTATTCTAGTCGTCCCGAAGCCATTCTTCTATTACAGGACGGAAAAATTTTTAAAGGAAAATCAGCAGGAAAGATCGGAACAACCACTGGTGAGATCTGTTTTAATACGGGTATGACCGG
>DAORJH010000336.1:0-3384 GCA_035438925.1 Bacteroidia bacterium
GAAACTCAGAACTGATCTTTTCCTCATCATCCGTATTGGAAGCCATTCCCATGAATCCTTCCAGTTTGATATTTTTCAATTGACTGAACTCTTCACTTTTCAATAACGCTCTGCATTCCTGTTCATCCAAACCAAATTTAGTTTCTTCATCTGCAATATAGATCTGAAGCAGGCAAGAAGTGACTTTACCTATCTTGGCTGATTCCTTGTTTATCTCTTTCAATAATTTCACACTGTCTACCCCATGTATCAAATGAGCAAAGGGAATGATCTGCTTTACTTTATTGGTCTGTAAGTGTCCTATAAAATGCCAGTGGATATCAGCAGGAAGTTCCTTTTGCTTCTCAACCAATTCCTGCACATAATTCTCTCCAAAATCCCGCTGGCCACTTTCATAAGCTTCAAGGATCAATTCGTTGGGTTTTGTTTTAGAAACAGCCACAAGCGTGACTCCTTTTGGAATTGATTCTTTTAATTTGAGAAGATTATCCTTTACTGACATTTCGTATTAAATAAAAATGGCAGAATCACTTCTGCCATCAATTGAATTTCATTAATCCAAAGAATGAACTACAAGTCCACTTCTTAATTTCGGCTCAAACCAGGTAGTTTTAGGAGGCATGATATTTCCGGTATCAGCAATATCGATCAATTGTTTCATAGTTACTGGATGAAGGGCAAATGCAACCTTCATTTCACCAGAATTCACTCTTGATTCAAGTTCTCCTAAACCTCTCAATCCCCCAACGAAATCAATTCGCTTATCTGTTCTAAGATCAACAATATTGAAAATAGGAGTCAGAATTCTTTCTGAAAGAATGGTCACATCCAGAACGCCAATAGGATCAGCATCATTGTAGGTTCCCTTTTTTGCTGTTAAAGAATACCAATTCTTATTTAAGTACATTCCGAAATTATGCAATCCGGTTGGACGAAAAGTAGTCGTCCCTTTCTTTTCTACATCAAAATTCTGAGAGATCTTCTCTAATAATTGTTCTTCGGTTAAACTATTCAGATCTTTCACCACACGGTTATAATCCATAATATGGAGTTGATTGTCCGGAAAATGCACAGCGAGGAAGAAATTATATTCTTCTTTTCCCGTATGATTCTTATTCAGGCTTCTTCTCTCTTTTCCAACCAAGGCTGCTGCAGCAGTACGGTGATGACCATCTGCCACATATGTTGCGGGAAGTTTTGAGAACAATTCGATGATGGTATGGATCACTACCGGATTATTCACTACCCAGAATTCGTGACGGATCTTATCTTCCGTCGTGAAATCATTCTCAGGTTTTGTAGCTGTGATCTTATTCACCACTTCATCCAAGGCTTTCATATTCGGATAGGCGAAGAATACCGGTTCAGCATTGATGTTTGCCACACGTACGTGATTCATTCTATCTTCTTCTTTATCTGGGCGAGTCAATTCGTGTTTCTTGATGACATTATTGAAATAATCATCGATCGAAGCACCACCAACAATTCCTGTCTGGGTACGTCCATCCATGGTCAAACGATAAATGTACAAACACTCTTCTTTATCCTGAATGAACATTCCTTCTTTCACAAGCTTATCAAAATTATCCTTTGCTTTTTGGTAAACAAGAGGAGAATAATGATCCACATCATCCGGAAGATCGATCTCCGGCTTCACCACATGAAGAAAAGAATGCGTATTGTCTCCTGCTTCAATCTTTGCTTCTTCCGAATTGATAACGTCGTAAGGACGGGAAGCAACTAAACTTACCTTATCTTTTTGAGGTCTGAGACCTTTGAATGCTTTTAAAATAGCCATAGTTTATTTTGTTTTTTTAGTTCTTTAATGCTTCGATCAGTTTTTCTGCGAGTTCAACTCCAATTCTTTCCTGCGCTTCGTTGGTAGCAGCGCCGATGTGTGGCGTGAGAGAGATCCTCGCGTGATGAAGTAATGCTGCAGAAGGTTTTGGTTCATTTTCGAACACATCGAGGCAGGCATGAGCGATCTTTCCGGAGTTCAATGCTTCAACCAGATCCGTTTCATTGATCACTCCTCCCCTTGCTGTATTTATAAGAATGACACCATTCTTCATTTTCTCTATTTCTGCTTTATTGATCAATTTCCCACCAGGAACATGGAAAGTGATAAAATCACTATGGGTAAGAACTTTTTCCATTTCAACCGGAATCACTTTCACACTAACATTTCCAACTCCTTCTATTTCCAATTCAATGATGACTCCCGTAACATATGGGTCGTAGGCGAGCACTTTCATGCCAAGACCTAATGCCATTTTTGCAACAGCCTGTCCAATTCTTCCAAAACCAACTATTCCAATGGTCTTTCCTCTTAACTCAACACCCTTTGCATATTTCTTTTTCAACTCTTCGAATTTTTCTTCTCCCGAAACCGGCATTTGACGGTTACTGTCATACAGAAATCTAACGGAATTAAAAAGATGAGCGATCACAAGTTCTGCTACGGAATTACTGGAAGCTGCAGGTGTGTTGATCACTTGCAATCCTTTTGATCTGGCATAATCCACATCAATATTATCCATTCCCACTCCTCCTCTACCGATCACTTTGAGGCCCGGACAGGCATCGATGATATCTTTTCTTACTTTGGAAGCACTGCGCACAGTAATTGCAGTATATCCTTTTTCATTGATCTCCTTTGCAATATTTTCCTGTGCAACTTTTTCAGTGATCACAGTGAAACCTGCTTTTTCCAGCATTGATTTACCAATCGGGTCGATTCCGTCATTGGCAAGAATTTTTTTACTCATAGGGAAATTATTAAGGCCTCAAAAGTAGAAATAAATTAAGGAATAAGAAACACTCTGTCTAGAATTTAAGACCAATTGTTGCGCTCAACATGGAGTTGTCGAATTTGATCTTTGCCTTTTGAGCAATCGTGCTGAAAAAGACATAATCCTCTGTGCTTAAGCTTTTCTGCCAGGCAAAGTCGAAATAAAAATCACTTTTGGTTCTGAATCCGAATCCAAGCGAAATGGTGTGTTTTACAAAATCACCGGTGAATGCAGCTCCAAAAGGACTTCCCTGCATGATGTAACCGAGACGAAGCATCACGGGCTGAACATTGTACTCAACCCCTGCCCTTAAATTATGTCCTATTGAGTATTTGCTGTTTATTACTGCATTAACACCTGCAAAATCCGATACATTTTTACTCACCAGCTTCGCCTTTCGGTAATCAATGAGTTCGTAGTCAAGCCCAATAGCTGCACGTTTATTTAATACAAACCCTGCAGAAGCACCATAGCGACTCGGTGTAATGATCTTATAGGTATAATAGCCACCCTCTTCAGGAAATTTGTTAAGAACAGGGTTCTTTACATCTGCATCGAATGTTGCAGCCATATTGTAATAATAGGTGTCTGT
>DAORJH010000337.1:0-3353 GCA_035438925.1 Bacteroidia bacterium
AAGGTTTTACCCTTGATACCCTTTTTGATTTTCGGAAGATCACCTTGATGGAATTATACTCCAGACTGGGGAAAAAACGCATGACATATTTGAAATGGAGACGATAATCTTGTTTGCCTAAAGAATCTTTGTAGATAAATTTAACCTTATGAATGGTGTCATTGAACAAAATAAGGGAGTCTTGTGGAACATTTCTATAATAGATATTCTGAGCTTTGATTAAAAAACTAAATAGAAAAACAAATGCGATTAGATACGTCCTTTTTGTATTCATGCCCTAAAATTATCAAATTAATTTTACTTTTACTTCTTTAATCTATGTTATATATAATTCTAGCTGTTTTATTCAGTGTTTTTTTACTCTTTCTGTTTAAATTATTCCCAAAATATGGAGTTAATACATTTACGGCCATTATCTATAATTACATTTTTGCATTTTTAACCGGGATGGTATTTGTGAAAGGCGATTATCACATGCAGGATGTGTTTTCGACTTCCTGGTTCAAACTGGCAATGCCACTTGGTTCTTTATTCATTGGCGTCTTGTATCTGATCTCCCTTACAACTCAAAAAGTAAGTCTTTCTGCTGCTTCTATAGCTAACAAAATGAGTCTGGTCATTCCGGTTCTTTTTTCCGTTTTTTTCTTGGGACAGGAACTGCTTTGGTATAAAATAATTGGAATACTTCTAGCCCTGTTTTCAGTCTATTTTGCATCTGTAAAAAAGGAAGAACATCATTCTAACGGTTTATTGCTTCCGGCTGCTGTTTTCATTGGCAGTGGTTTGATCGATCTAAGTCTAAATGCCTGTAACGCCTATTTCATTCACAACAAGACCGAAAGCGCTTTGTTCAGCGCCTTTATTTTTGCGTCTGCATTTGTCTGTGGTATACTCGTGATCACTTTTCAGCAATTGAAAAATAAAAAGGGAATGAAAGACCTGTTTTCCATTAAGAATATTATAGGCGGGGCTTTACTGGGTGTGCCAAATTATTTCAGTATCTACTTCATTTTTGAAGCCCTGGACACCCACATTATGAGCAGTGCCGTTCTCTTCCCTTTTCTGAATGTTTCGAATGTAGCCTTCTCTGCCCTTATTGGTGCATTCCTTTTCAGGGAAAAACTGAGTAAGATGAATATTGCAGGCATTCTATTAGCTGTTCTTTCCGTTATTCTAATTTCTATCTGATGCTGTTCAGCGATTCGTATTTTACAATAAACAAACCGGCGCAGGGTAGTTACAGGGATAAAGGATCAAAATTCCTTTCGCATGCTTATCCTGTACAGAACGAAAATGAAATAAAAGAAAAACTTCAGGAATTAAAAAAAGAACATCCTTCGGCCAGACATCATTGCTATGCGTGGAGACTAGGCGTTGATGGAGCTGCCTACAGAGCCAATGATGATGGAGAACCTTCCGGCACCGCAGGAAAACCCATTCTTAATCAATTGCAGTCTTCACAGCTAACAAACGTACTCATTGTGGTCGTTCGTTATTTTGGTGGTACCCTATTAGGAGTGGCCGGACTTATTCAAGCCTATAAACTTGCTGCTGCAGATGCCATAATAAATTCCGATATTGCTGAAAAATTCGTTCTTTTTGAATATGCATTGCATTTTGAAGCAGAAGACACCGGCCCAGTCATGAAATTGCTGAATGAGGAAGAGGCAAAGATCATAGGAACCGGATACGACAAAGAGAATACGATCACATTTATGATCAAAAAAAGTCGTTCTGAAGTATTCGAAGAGAAAGTAAAAGCATTATATAAAACGAAATTGAAATATTTAAAAACACATTGAGATGGCAGCAAAGACAAAATACGAAACCTTGAAATTGATGACGCACATTCCGGCACCAAGTGGAAATGAAACTGCCATGAAGCAATTTCTGCTCTATTATATCAAGGCACATTCTCCCAAGTGGAAAACAAAACCTACCATCATTGAAGGAGACGGATTTCAGGATAATATCATTCTTATATTCGGTAAACCCCGTACGGCCATTTTCGCACATATGGACAGCATTGGATTTACCGTTCGTTACGGTAAACAACTCGTTAAGATCGGTGGGCCTGTAACTAAAACCGGCTTCAAACTTGTTGGGCAAGACAGCAAAGGTATTTTGGAAGCCGAATTAAAAGTAACAGAGAACAAAAAGACCGGCACCCGAAAACTTGAATACAAAGCCGAACGTGATCTGGATACAGGAACAGAACTCACCTTTAAGCCCAATTGGAGAGAAGACAAAGATTTCATTCAATGTTGCTATATGGACAATCGCCTGGGCGTTTATAACGCTCTTCGGGTTGCCGAAACATTGAAGGATGGAGCCATCGTTTTCAGTACCTGGGAAGAACACGGAGGTGGCAGTGTGCAATACCTGCAGCGCTTTCTGCATAAGAAATACAAGATCCATCAAGCATTGATCTCTGATATCAGTTGGATCTCCGATGGAGTGAAATTCGGGAAAGGACCCGTGATCAGCATGCGCGACAGTTTAATTCCAAGAAGAAGTTACCTGAACAGAATACTTGCCATTGCCAATAAAACCAAATGTGCTTACCAACTCGAAGTGGAAGGAGCAGGAGGCAGTGATGCAGGGGCTTTGCAAATGAGCGAAAATCCTTGGGACTGGTGCTTTGTGGGAGCAGCCGAGGAAAATGTACATACACCGGATGAAAAAGTACATAAGAAAGATATTGAAGGAATGGTGAAGATCTATACAGAGCTGATGAAAGCGCTGTAGATCAGAAATGATAGTCGGGATAATTACGCGTAAATTCTTCCGGCTTGATTCCCTTGTTCTTTTGAATGCCACTGAACTCGTAATTCTCAAAAATGCCTTTATCATCATACAGTGAAATTGCAACCGGCAGTAAAAGTTCTGCATCCAGATAAATAGTGGCCTTTTTACAATAAAGATTCGGTATCTGAATCACTTTCCCCTTCTTCAAATAACCGAAATCATTCACCAGATCATTGGTATATCTAACTAAATAGTCATTCACACAATTTTTATTGGCGATAGAAGTAACAGTTTCTTTCTCACCAACTACATAATTCACGTAAGCATAGCCCTTGTTCTCATATTCTAAAAAATGACAGCGCGTTCCATTCTTTGTGATCACTCCATGATAGGTGAAATTCTTCATGCCTTCTTTGTCTTTATTCAAAGTCAGCGCAACCGACTTCCCTATGAAATCATAACCCAATTCATTGATGGTGTAATGTTGATTCTTGCGCATCAAGTTTCCGGATGGATCGAGGAGAATTGTCATGTAAGGAAAGACATGAGGTTTTACAACAGCCTTTCCGTTATTCTCTCCGCTTAAATAGAGTATCTCCAGCTTT
>DAORJH010000338.1:0-3306 GCA_035438925.1 Bacteroidia bacterium
AAGAATGGAACAATATTCGAATTACCTGAAAGCAATGAGGTGGTCCTGACACTTGGATAGATCAATTGACCTGCCTTGGTGGCACTGTTGATGTTGAGATTTGATAGCTGCGTAGTATTCAATGCCACAACCGAGGATCCGTTAATGGATTTAATATTGAAAAGATTTCCCGTGAATTCACAACCAAATTCATTCAAAATTTTAAAAACGAGACTGGCATCACTCAATTGAAAATTTGTGGCGCCAAAGGATTTGATGATGTCCAAACGAGAGGTATCGGCCGCGATGTCAATGTCATGTTTACCGAAATAACCCTCTACATACTCAGGAATGATCTTTGAATAACTGATCTCCGCTTTTACTCCAGCACCAAAAGGAATATTGACAGAACTTGTACCAACATTTTGTAAAGAATAGGTTTGCTTTATTGTATTATACAAAGTTCCGGTCTTTAAGTTGAATGAGTAACCACTCATATCGTATTCCTTCATCAAGCTGTTCGTGCCCGGAGGAATACTATCCTGAATCGAAAATATCTGTCCGTTTTTATTGGCATTAGGCACAATATAGGAGAGTTTAAGTGGTTGGGTGAGCCCATTACTGTACGTCACTTTTAATTTACCACTCCTAATGTAAATATACTCGATCTCGGCACCGTTGCTAACACTAAAAGTAAGATCAGAGGGCTGAAGCAATCCACTTGGAACATATTCACCTGGTAAAAGAGAATAGGAAATGGCAGGAATGGTGAAATTCGTTACAATTGTTGTATCAGGAAGTTTAACTAATGAGTCCATTTTAATGGCTGTGATGGTTCTGGTAACGGCAAGATTGAGTAAGCCTGTATTATCTGTTTTAAAAATGGAATCTCCGAAGAAATTCTTGATATTGAGCTGACCGTTCACTACAGGAATTACCACGTCAACATCCCAGGAAGCCACAGTCGATTTTCTGCAGGCATAAACCACCAGCAAAAGAGTCACGGAAAACCCTATTTTTCTTAAAAGCCTCACTTTTACAAATATAATGGATTATACCTGCTCTTTTCTGCAAATTTAGCTTATAAATCGGCTAAAATTTTGTACATTTGTAACAATCGCACCTATGAAACTCGGTCTTAGGTTTTTCCTGTCCTGGATACTTTCAGCCGTTAGTATGTTCATCCTATTCTATTTCTGGCATGGCGTTTTTTTAAATGACTTTAAACGTATTCAGTTTCCTCTTACCTGGTTTGTGACCTTTGCAGCATTTTCTTATCTGATCATTGCAGCAGGAATGTATTTCTTTTATGAATCAAGAATTTTAAAAAGACTGGAGAATATTTTCGTGCGTGCTCTGGTGGTAGGAGTTTCATTTGGATTTGGACTTGTAATGGTTGCAACGGTAGTGCATATTTCACTCACCAGAAATCTTACAATGGATCATTTGATCATCAATGTGGTTTGGCAGATCGGCGAACAAACCTTCGGAGTCATATTGATGGCACTTTTAAAATTATTCATCCGTGAACCTATTCAGGTAGAAATACGTGGGGATTTTTAGTCCGTAAAGAAAAATGAAGGCTATATTTTCTTTTCTAAGATCAAAACAGTTTTTAATTCATTTAGGAATTATCAGTGCAGTACTTATCGTTCTCTTTTTTGGAATCATCAAATGGCTTTCTGTTTATACCGACCATGCTGAATTCGTACAAGTTCCTGACTTTAAAGGACTTGAATTGAATAAATTAGAACAGTTCATACAGGACAAACAAGTCAGTTTTGAGATCATCGATAGCATCTACGATCCAAAGCAAAAGCCGGGAACAGTGCTTCGTCAGGATCCGGATCCATTAAGTAAAGTAAAACACAATAGAACCGTCTATCTTTACGTTACGGGCATGGTGCCACCAATGATCACAATGCCTAAACTGGTTGACCGAAGTGAAAGACAGGCAAGATTGATTATCACGTCATACGGATTAAGACCGGGTAAGATCACTGAAAAAGCGGCCGATTGCAATGGATGCGTCATTGCGCAGCTTTTTAAAGGAAAAGAGATCTCATCAGGAGATAAACTTCAGAAAGGAAGTGTTATCGATCTCATTGTTGGCAGAAAAGATAATTACTATACCAGTGCTGCTGCAGACACGAGTAAAACAGAAGAAGTAAATTTTGAGAACGAAAAGTAAAATAAACTATAGCCTTGGTCTTCTGATAGGTTTATTCACTGTTGCTGATTTCATAGCGCAAGAAGGAATAAGACCTTTGAGCAACAATATCAATTTAAACTACACAGACCTGAGGTTAACAGACAGAACATATCCTTCAAAGATTCATTCTGAAAAAGCAACCAGCATCAATCTGCCTTTCAAAGAAGATTTCTTTTATGCAAGCACTTCATCTTTTCCAAATCAGAGTTTATGGAGTGATTCAAGTACCTATGTGAATTGTGGTCATGCAATTGCTCCACCAAGCATTGGGGTAGCAACATTTGATGGTTTGAATAAAAAAGGTTACCCCTATAACCCTACCCTGACCAACATGTCACTTACCTTTCCTTCTGATACTTTAACATCTCGTCCTATCAATCTACTCACATCAGGCGCGCAAACCCTTCAACCCTCCGATAGTGTAGCAATTACTTTCTATTATCAGGCTAGAGGTTTTGGTGATGCTCCGGAGATCGGAGATTCACTGCTGCTTGATCTTTACAATCCCACTGCCAGTGTCTGGAACAACAACATCTGGTTCTCGAAAGGAAATGCGAACTCCAACATCAATGACACTGTTTTCAAAAGAGCATTCGTAATGCTTGATTCTGCGTATTATTTCAAGGACGGATTCAAATTCCGGTTCAGAAATAAGGCTACAGCTTGTGGTGACTTTGATCAATGGCACATTGATTACATCTACCTGAATAAAGGACGTTCCAGGATCGCAGACACTGTTTATAACGACATCGCATTGGCTTATCGTCCATCCCCTTTGCTTTCACGTTACAGTGCTATGCCGTGGCATCAATACAAGAATGAAGATAAGGCAAACAACTTGAATATTTTCATTCGCAATAATTCCGGTTCTTCCATTCCAAACATGAGTTATCGTTATTCAGGTTATCAGGGAGCAACACCCGTTTTCTCACATGACGGAGGAGCTTTCCCGAATTTAAAGAGATTCAAGTATTTCGGATATAGTACCTGGCCTAATCACGCAGCCCCTTCATTCACACACACTTTTTCTTCCTTTACAGACAGTATAGATTTTACAGTAAAGCACTACCTTTTCACAGATGGGATCACATCGGATTTCTTTCCCGAAAATGATA
>DAORJH010000339.1:0-3304 GCA_035438925.1 Bacteroidia bacterium
ATTGGTAAACTTCCGGAATTATCGGCGATGTGCTGTGTGATTACAGCCAAATCAAAACTACCAACAGCTCCGTAGATCAGTGCAATTCCAAATAAAAGAAATCCACTGGCGAATGAACCCATGATGAGATATTTAAATCCGGCTTCGTTACTCTTAAGGTTATTCTTATTGCTGGAAGCAAGTACGTAAAGTGGAATGCTCATGATCTCAATACCAAGGAACAATGTTGTCATGTTCTTGAAGGAGGTCAGCATCAATGCACCAACCAGAGCAAAAAGCACTAAGGAAACATGATCTACTACAGTATTCTGATTATCAAAATAATCATTGGCGAGAATGAACCAGAAAAAGGCAGTAGCTAATATGATCCCTGAAAAAGCGATGGCGATCTTATCGAATCCGATCATGTTATCGAAATAAGTAATACTCATTCCATTCTTCCACTCCATGAAATTGAGTGCATAAGCACCTACAATTCCTAATAATACCAGCGGTAAAAGCAGTTTCTTAAAACGGAATATTTCAGCCAGCATGGCAATGATTCCGAGTCCGCTTAAGATCAATAATCCTTTCATAATTTTTTCTCTATATTAATTACAACTCTTTATTTCAAATTTGAGATGATCACTTTAACACCTTCTTCAGCCAGATCATTCAATGGTTTAGGGTACACACCGAAAGCGATAATGGCAATACAAACAATGATCAAAACAGTTTTGTCAGTTGAAGCAAGCGATCCAAATGCACCGTGTGAATCCTTCTTCTCGCCCAGCATGATTCCCTGATAACTACGAAGCATATAAACAGCGCCCAGGATCACACTCAATCCCGCAAAGGCCGCTAACCAAGGAGAGTATTGGTAAACTCCGTTGATCAATAAAAATTCACCGATGAATCCATTTGTAAGCGGAAGTGCTACTGCGCCTAAAAGCACAATGAGAAAGAGAACTGCAAAATTACCGTTCATGTTTCTGATGCCTCCAAGTTTCTCTATCTCTCTCGTTCCGGTATGTCTTAATAAAATATCAGCGATCAGGAATAAACCAACAACGTTCACTCCGTGTGCCAGCATTTGCATCATTGCTCCCTGAATACCTTGTTGCGTAAGAGAAAGTATACCGGCAGAGATCAAACCTACGTGAGCAATAGAAGAATAAGCGATCAAGCGTTTGTAATCCTTTTGTACAATTGCGATGCACGATGCATAAACAACTCCAATCACGGATAATGTAATTGCTGTTCCACCCCACTTTTCTAATCCCATTGGCACCATTGGCAATAACCATTTAATGGCTCCGAAAGTTCCCATTTTCAGCATGATCCCTGAAAGCAACATTGTTCCTTGTGTAGGAGCATTGACGTAGGTATCCGGTTGCCAGGTGTGGAAAGGGAAGATCGGCATCTTGATGGCAAATGCAATGAAAATAAGCCAGAACACTGTTCCTTGTTGTTTTTCACTCAATGATTTTCCTGCATCGTACAATTCCTGAATGGCCCATGATTTACTTCCGTCTGCGCCTGTGTGATTGTACAAATAGATCAAACCAACGAGCATGAACAAAGAACCTAATAATGTATAAACGAAAAATTTGAATGTGATCTGCCCTCTGTTCTCTCCGCCCCACAACAAACAAATAAAATAAATTGGAATAAGTGCTAATTCCCAGAATACATAGAACAAGAATCCATCGTTAGCAACAAATACACCAACTAATGCCATCTGCATGAACAAGATCAATCCGTAAAAAGAATGTGCGTTCTCGTAGCTATTACTGAAGGATGAAAGAATGATGAGTGGAACAAGAAAGGCAGTAAGTAAAACCATCAACAAACTTAAACTGTCTATTCCCACAGAAAAATTAATTCCCAATGAAGCTACCCACGCATAGTTACTGCTGAGCATTGCGCAATTTGGATCTGAATGATGGCAGAAATAAGCAGCAATAGCCAGGGCAAATTCGATGACCGAAAATCCAAGAGCTGCGTTACGGGCAGAATTTCCTTTCATGAACAGTACGAGAACTGCTGCAAGAAGTGGAAAACCTATGAGTGATAATGTTAACATATGCGATTAAAGAAATTAAATTAAAAACGTTACTAAAAGAATGAATGCTGCACCTAATACCATACTTACAACATAAAAACCAATGTTCCCCTGTTGTAATATACGTACTCCTGATCCTATACCTTTCACAGCCACACCTACTCCATTGACTATTCCATCTATCATGGCAATATCAAGGAATTTATGGAAGATCTCTGAAATCAAGTCCAGTGGTTTTCTCACGATCGCATCATATAATTCATCGATCCAGTATTTGTTGTAGATCAAGCGCTGCCAAGGTTTAAGTTGTTCTTCTTTTTCAGCAGGTAAAACTTTGCTCTTATTGTACATCATGTGAGCAAAATAGATCACTGCAACTGCACCCGCAACGGCTAATCCCATTAAGGTCCATTCTGTATCATGATGTAGTATACTTGGATTCTTACGAACGATGATCTCATCCAGCCAGTGATGCATCCAGTTAGGAGTTCCCCAGAATTCCGGTAATCCCAATGCTCCACCCAATACAGAAAGAATTGCAAGAACGATCAGTGGAATGGTCATTGATGAAGGAGACTCATGCAAGTGATGTTCCTTTGCATGTGTGCCGCGGAATTTTCCCCAGAATGTAACGAACATCATTCGGAACATATAGAATGCAGTAAGCATGGAGGTGATCATTCCTACTAACCACAATACTTTGTTATGTTCGTACACATGTGCAAGTATCTCATCTTTACTGAAGAATCCACTGAAGGGTGGAATTCCACTGATCGCGATGGTACCAATAAGCATGGTAAGGAAAGTGATCTTGATGTGCCCCTTCAGTCCTCCCATTTTTCTGATGTCCTGTTCTCCTCCCATTGCATGGATAACAGATCCTGCACCCAAGAACAATAATGCTTTAAAGAAGGCATGTGTTGTTACATGGAAAACAGAAGAACTATATGCTCCTACACCAAGACCTAAAAACATCAATCCTAATTGAGAAACGGTAGAATAAGCAAGGATCTTTTTAATATCGTTTTGAAGCAGACCAATAGTTGCAGCGAACAAGGCAGTAGCCGCACCAACAACTGCAACTACCATTCCCGCCGTATCACTAATGGAATAAAAAACATTGGAACGTGTCACCATAAAAATACCTGCAGTCACCATTGTTGCTGCATGGATCAAAGCGGAAACCGGTGTTGGTCCTGCCATCGCATCCGGCAGCCAAGTGTATAATGGGATCTGAGCTGATTTTCCCATTGCCCCAAT
>DAORJH010000340.1:0-3266 GCA_035438925.1 Bacteroidia bacterium
CTCCGACTGCGACATTGATCTTGGTGATCGTACCCGGCATTTCAGATGACAAGGAAACACTTTCTTCCGCATCCACTCTTCCCTGTACATTGATGTAGGTTTTAAAGATCTCAGGTGTGATGATGTTTGCGTCAACTAAAAGCGCCTTTGCGCCGGAATCGCCTTCCAGCTTTTGTATTTGACTGCTGATCTCTGCCAGTTGTGTTTTTAATTCAGCTTGTTTGGCTTTTAACTCTGTGATCCCTTCCGGACTTTTACTTCCACAGGAAACTACTAATACGCTGAATCCAAGAAGGATGATGCTATTTCTGAAATTATTCATATCTAAAAATTATTCTATTTATATATTACTTGGTTAATGTGCCTGTTGCTTTTTTATAGTCGATCTTCGAGAGAAGCAATTCATAAACTGCATTCAGGTAATTGGTTTGTGCTTCTTTAATAGAGGTTTCAGCATTCAGTATCTCCAGGTTATTTCCAACTCCATTGGTGAATTTCTTCTGAGCTGCTTCGTAAACATGGGCTGCAAGAGCCATGTTCTTTTTTTGAGTTTGCATACTTGCATAGGCATTTGCGTACGAAATGCCTGCAGCTGTTGCTTCCAGTTCGGTTGCAAGTTCCAGATTCTTCAGATTGTTCAGATTTTTTCCCGATGCGATCTTTGCTTGTTGAATTTTATGGTGTCTCTGCAGTCCATCAAAGACCGTTAGATTAATGGTGGCCCCGATTAAAGCAATTTTATACCATTTTTGTTGTGTATCGAAGAGATCGAATTTTTGTCTTTGTGCATTGTATTGATAAGCGCCATATGCTGCAATGGTTGGGAGGTAACCCAATTTATTTCTTTTTACATCCATGTCTAACATTTTCTGTTGGGTTTGAAGCAACTGGTATTCCGGTCTTGCGCTTACATCGATCTTCGTGGCACCGAGAATATTCTCTTCTGCACCTTCTACATTCAAGCTGTCACTAAGTGTGATTGGTTCACTGATCTTCATTCCCATTTGAAATTTGAGCAGATTGTCGGATAATCCGATCAGCTTGTTCACTTTTTCTTTCTCTGTTAAAAGATTGTTATAGCTTACTTCCAGTCTCTCTACATCAATGAGTTCAACAAAACCCTGACTATTCAATACTTTTGTATCATCCAGTATTTTTTTTAATCTGATAAGATTGGCATCGAGTAATTTTACTCTTTCTCTATTGATCAAAACATTATAATAAGCTTTAGAGACTTGTGTGATCAATTCTGCTTTTGTTCTTATAACATTGATCCTCGATAGATTAATGAATTCACGAGAAGCACGTATTCCCATAAAAAGATCCGAACTGAAAAGTACCTGCGATGCGCTTACTCCTGCTGTAGAATTGTATTTCGTTCCGAATTTCACCGGAATGTAAGTTCCCGGAGGCGCTCCGAAGAATTCGCCGGGTAAAAGTGAAGTTGGAAGGTCAAGATAGTCCTTTACATCGGCACTTGCACTTACTTGTGGTAAGGCGAGTCCGGTGATCTCCTGCCTTCTGTGATCAGCTGACTTCAGATCAAGATCTGAATTCAAATAGTTAGGATTGTTTTTAATGGCAAAATCAATTGCCTGCTGTAAGCTATAGGCACTGTTCTGCTGAGCATTTGCGTAGAATAGCAAGGAGCTGAACAATACAAGGTACCTTAACCTTATTGTATTACTTTTTTTATTCATAATCATTCTTCAACTATGTTCTTATATTTATTAATGAGTTTATGTCCTTTTAATGTGCAAACACCATATAGGAAATGCTCGGTCATGGCAAGTTGTACCTCGATCATGTTGTATTTGTCATGTGGAAATGCCCTTCCAAAAAAGCCAAGATCCAGATTCTCGAGACGCATTCTTGAAAGAACCTTAATATTAATATCTGTTCTGATCAATCCGTTTTTTTGTCCTTTTATTAGACTATTCTCTATTCTTTCCAGTACGAACCCATGTTTGAAATTGTCAAATAACAAGTAAGTTTTAGGATAGTATTTGTGTAGCTCATAAAAGATAATTGGATTTATATTGGATAGAACTTCTCTCATGTTTTTCATGAGTGTGAATGTCTCATCAACTACATTTTCCGATTCTTCATGTGTTTTTTGAAAAATGCATTCATCTTCTTTCAATTTGTGAGCGATGAGATGATGTATCATTTCATCTTTGTCCTTAAAATATTGATAGATGGTCTTTTTGCTTATACCCATGTGGCGACTGATCTCATCCATGGTAATATTTTTAATACCATATTTAAAGACAAGTTCTTCTACACCTTTTAATATTTTAGCATGTGTTCCCAAAATCGAGATCAAAACTATGGAAACTTTTTAAGTCTTGCAAGTTTCCATTCAAGAAGATTTTTTTTGCATCTTTACTGTTTGAATGTCAGCCGAAAAGCTTAGTAACTGGAAGAAGATCAAGGTCTTCATGAAAAGTAAGTATCGTTTAGTTATCCTAAACGATACCACTTTTGGGGAAAAGTTGTCTCTTCGCTTGTCGCCGATCGGTATTTTGATGGGTATGGTTGCTATTACTATTCTTATGACGACCTTAGTTATTAGTCTTGTTGCATTTACTTCTTTAAGGGAATATATTCCGGGTTATGGAAGTATAAGTGAGAGAAAACAGATCCTTGCTCTTACGATGAAAACAGATTCCATTGAACAATCACTGGAAGAAAGGGAAATGTATATCAATAATGTGTTGCATGTTCTGCAAGATAGTCTGGAAAGGAGGTCTGAAAAACCAAAAAAGGACACGAGTGGAAAATACAAGAATGTGGATGTGGATCCGGGTATCTCAGACAAACAATTCAGAGAGGAGTATGAGCAGAACAAGAGTTCTGTTGCTTCTTTTACCAATCCGAAATTAAAAGGATTGAGTGAATTGGTTTTCTTTGCTCCGGTAAAAGGCTTGGTGATCTCATCGTATAATATTAAAGAGGAACATTATGGCGTAGACATTGTTACGAAGGTTGATGAAAAAGTAAAGAATGTACTGGATGGAACCGTTGTTTTTACAGGATTCTCCGCTCAGGATGGATATGTGATCCATATTCAACATAGCAATAATATCACGAGCATCTTCAAACATAATTCTGAATTGCTAAAAAAGACGGGAGATCGTTTATCTGCCGGAGACGTGGTGGCAGTTGTTGGAAATACAGGTGACAGAAGCAAAGGTCCGCACTTGCACTTTGAATTGTGGTACAATGGTATTCCAATCGATCCTCAGGATTGCATTACCTTCTGA
>DAORJH010000341.1:0-494 GCA_035438925.1 Bacteroidia bacterium
ACCTGCAGATGTCGGGGTGTTTGGGTGGTACTTGAAAGTGAAGTGCTTTAACGGCGAAGAAACCTTTAGAAAAGGGAATGTGACGCTGATTCGCTAATGTTTCTATAGGAATATTATATCCTTTTTGGCCAGCTCAAATCAAAATTAATTTTCCTGAATTCGTATAAATAACTACATTTGCAATCCCTAATCTTAAAAAATCAGGGTATACGGTAGGTATAGCTCAGTTGGTTAGAGCACCAGATTGTGGTTCTGGGGGTCGTGGGTTCGAATCCCATTACTTACCCATAAAATGAAGCAACCCCACGAAAGTGGGGTTTTTTATTTTTGGAAGCGAGTTCAAAAGCTCGCTTTTTTGAAAGTCTATTTCCTCATTTTTTCATCAGGCTCTTTTAAGAACCACTAAAAGTATTTCCATTCAAATTTGGAAACACTATTGACATCATTTAACCTGATTCCGTTTTTTATTGAGCAGCCTGAATTATCTTTACTTT
>DAORJH010000341.1:504-3266 GCA_035438925.1 Bacteroidia bacterium
ATACAGTTCTTCATAAAGCCGGTACCCGAGGCAAAGCCGATCACGGCTGGCTCAAGAGTTTTCACACATTTAGTTTTGCAGGATATTATGATCCTGAAAGAATGCACTTTGGTGTATTGCGCGTTTTGAATGATGATCTGGTTGAAGCAGGGATGGGATTCGGAACGCATCCACATGAGAATATGGAGATCATCAGTATTCCATTGGAAGGAGATCTGGAACACAAAGACAGTATGGGTAATTTGACTGTGATCAAGAAGGGTGATATTCAGGTAATGAGTGCGGGAACCGGAATACAGCACAGTGAATACAATAAAAATAAAGATCGACCAGTGAAGTTTCTTCAAATTTGGGTGTTCCCTGACAAGAAGAATGTGAAACCTCGTTACGATCAGATCAGTTTGAATAAAGTTGACAGAAAAAATAAATTCCAACAAATACTTTCACCTTTCCCGGAAGATGAAGGTGTGTGGATCCATCAGCAAGCTTGGTTTCATTTAGCTGATCTTGACAAAGGAAAAAGTTTGGATTATAATTTAAAAAAGAAGGGAAATGGGGCTTATTTTTTTGTAATGAATGGTGAACTGACAATTGATGGGCAAAATTTAACTACCAGAGATGGATTGGGTATCTGGAATACAGAAAACGTAAAAGTTTCTGCTGATTCTGACACCGAGATCCTCATTATGGAAGTGCCGATGACGATCTAACTCCAGTGATAACAGGCTGTAACATTTTTGAATTCTTTCAATATGTTCCAATGCTGCACATCCAAGAGTTTCTGCAGCTTTTTATGTTTGTAAATGAATTTTTTTCTTTTGTGTTTTGTATGGGCAGTTCTTTTTCCCTTGTGAAATGAACCGCTTGATGAAACTCCTTTGCTTCTAAAGTTCAGTCCGGAAAAAGATACGCCTTGCTCTTGCTCACTTACGGGTAAGAATAGTTGCGGCAGTGGTTGCATGTTGATCTCATTATTCTGTATTGACTGAATGGCGTTCTGCTGAAATTGATCAGCTTCCGATATCCCTTGTTCAAGAATATTCTTGTTGCTGATATTATTTCTATTGATCCGTTGCTGAACCGGATTTCTGTTTACGTTTTGTTGCAACATGAAATTATTTCCCGCGTTTCCTTTTGTAGCATTAGCCATCAAATTCTTGTATTCATCTTCTGCCTGCTTCTGAAGTTTATGACAGGGACAGTTAGGGTTGCGAGGATCATTTAGTGGGAATTGTTCACCATTTTGCGAATAATAATTGCTTCCGACAAAGAGCAGCAAAAAAAGAGTGAACTCTTTTTTGATCACATTAAGTATTTGAGTAGTTCCCATATTTTTTCTTTTTTAAAGAAGAAGTGGAGTCATTATAACTCCACTTCTTATCATTTGTTTTAGCTATTAACTTTTTTTATGGTCACTTTATCGGTCGCACTCCAGGTCTTGAATTCATTTGTGTAATATAAGTAGGCAGATGAAGCAGGGGCGTCGTATTGACCAGGCATTTCTGCTTTCAGGTCAAGATGGATCTCCTTCACTGCTTTTGGACCCATTCCGCGATAGTAAACTGCTATGTTATTTCCTTTGATCTCATAATAATCGAATACATGTTTCTCCTGTAATTCTTTCAATTGCCAAGGTTGAGCGGTAAATCCTGCAGGTATTCCAATGATGGCCATTGTACTTGGAACATCATGGTCTTTTTTGTTGGTGATGGTTGTAGTTAATCTTACTGTTTCACCAACATTCGCCGTATTACTTGCAAGTTTTGTTTTTAGGTCGATGGTGCATTCTGCATCACTGTTTGGCAAGGAGGTATTCCAGTTGATGGCAACAGAATATGGAAGCGGGGTTTTTACGCCAAGGTATTTTACCTTCATGGTATGTTTCCCTTCTCCATTCACAAATTTCTCTAATCCATCCATTGTGATGGCACCTTTGTCGCCTGCTTTATAGGTTTGCTCTGCCACTTTTTTATTATCGATGTAGATTACAATGGTTCCGTCTTCCGTTGTTTTCTTACTGTATTTTGCAAATTCAGTGAGTGCCTTTAAAGCCAGAATGGTTCCTTGTGTAGATGAAAATACACCTGATCCACTTCTTGTACTGGTTAAGTACTGAATTGAGTTATTCAATGCTGATGCAGCTTTTGCAGGGGCTTTCAACATGGCCATAATAGATAGGGCAGTTGTTTCAATGGTCAATGAATTACCTTGTGAATAAGTGATTGAATGTGAACTGCCGGTAAAGCTTCCGTCCTTGGCCTGCTTGCTGATCAATGCTGCTAAAGCTTCATCACCTTTTGCTTTGTTTTTCATGGAATACGCTGCGTTCGCCATCATTGCAAGCAGGTAAGGATCTTTTGTTTCCATAGCTTTTTTAAACGAGGTGTTGAACTCCTTCTCAATATCGGTGTATCCTGCTTCGGCCAAAGCATAAACGATGTAGCCATTCAGGATTTCTTCACTTATCCTTCCGAAATCGTGATAAGCATGTTGTTCTCTTTTAAACCCTCCGTTACCATCTTTTTTGCTTAGTAACCATTTTGCAGTACGATCCAACATTGCCTGATCAATATTTTGTCCTGCTTTTTTCATGTCCATGAATTCCATGATGCCGTAAGCAGTTAATCCTTCGTGAGCAGGGTTGGCACCAAACCACTCGTAACCTTTTTCTTTTGTCTCGAATGTTGTTAGCCGTTTGTATCCTCTGTCTAATAGATCAGTTGCTCTTGCTAAAGTTTTATTGTCTTTGCTGTCGGTGTTCT
>DAORJH010000342.1:0-3261 GCA_035438925.1 Bacteroidia bacterium
ATAGCAAAGTCCGCTATTCACTGTGTAAAACACACTGGCTTTTAATTCTCCACGCTCATTTATGCTTAACTGATGGTAATTACTTGAATAAGGATTGTAATACATCCTGTAATTCAGAAAAGCCTCGTCCAGCTTTAATCCGTATTGTTCTTTTTGCTCGATGTAATTCAATTCATCTGAATTAAGTGCTATTTTCTCTTCTGTACAATTCACTTCTGTGCTTGACTTCAGTAGTAGTCGTAATGAATCGAAACTTGATTTGCAGCAAAGTGCGAAGATCTTCATTTTTCTGAAGAAAGAATTGTTCTTTGCGAGTTGACTGTAATAGGTATAAGCTTTGAATGGTTTCAATACCATCAACCCCATGGAAGCATGGAATGGGATCTCAAATCCAAGTTTAAGGAATGGTTTTTGCGCATAGGTAAATCCCCAGATGAAATGAATGCCCACTCTTCTACATTCCATAAAGAGTAAAAAATACATTTTGTCAAATAAAGAAAGACCTCTGTATTCTGGATCAACCAATGTGTCTTCCGACTTGGCACTTAAAATGGTCTCGTTCTTACCGTTTACAACATAATAAGGAATGGCACATTGCGTTCCCACTATTTTAGTTCCATGTTCAGCAATGATGTAAAGGGCTTTTCCGGCAGGAGAGCTGTTGAACTCCCAAATGAATTGTTCTTTAGTTCTGTTCTTTCCGTAAATGCGGTTGTAGAATGCATTGATCTGATCAATATCTCCGTCATTCGCCAGTCTGACCTCTATTTGGTCTTCCAGCGAAACTCTTGATTTATTTGATCCAGGCTTAGACACTTGAATTTGTTTTGGTAAAGATAATCAAGAACTTTTTTATATTCATCTAAATAACCCTTGTATTTATAAGAACTGAAAAAGGTATTGTGCCAAAGTATAGAAAGAAGGGCGTTCTGTGAATTCTCTTCAAGGAAACGTATGATCTGATTGGCTGTTTCATTCACCGGGATCTTCATATACCTCTGAAAAGTTCCATCCATCACATTCAAGGGGATCTCAAGAAAGGAAAAGGCCTGATTCTTCTCCGTATTATAGGGATGAAATGGATAGCCATAACTGTTCCTGAAACCGAAATGCTCGGCAAAACCAAGACTTGCATCTGTTTCAAGACCTGCTTCTTCAATATGATGATATGCATCAGGCAATTTAAACTTCAAGTAATGATAACGATTATCCTTTGTCTTAAAAGGTGTTTTTGAAAGTTCCTGAGCGAAGGATTCTTTGGAAATACTTTTATGCAATCCATTTTTGAATCCTTTCTTTTCAATTTCAGAAATATTTTTTTTGATCAGCTCAGAATGGATGTTGTAATCAGAGTTGGTTTGTCTTTCATCGATCTTGCCTTGATTCACCAGCCAGTAAAAAGTTGAAACAAAATCTTTTTCACTTACTGTTTTCATGATCAGGTCCATGTTCATCCAATCTGGACGTTGCATCACAGTATTAAAGATCAATTTCAGTATCACGTCCATTCTGCCGTTTTTCAGGGCCCATGCTCCATCCTGTAACAAGGCACCATGAACTGAATCGATATCGTGACTGAGGTAGAAATAACTTTTATGGGAGTGAACAGTCAAAAATCTACTTATTTCAGGATCATTGCCTGTTAGATCAAGCATTAAAAAAAGAACCTGATTTTTTTGAATGCCCAAATGGTATTGAATGGAATTGTTGTATTTAAACCTTCCTAATTCATCATAAGCTGCCTCATTTTGTCTGTACTCATGAAAGGAGTTGACCAAATAAAAGATCTCGAGTAAAGGATTTTTTGTAAAGAAAGAAGTGAGTTCAGAATACTGACTTGCGATCAGGAATTCGATCAATTCAGAATCTGTTTGCTTTCCTGACTCTGTTCTGGCTCTGTTGATCTCTTTTTCCAGATGTGTCCTGAAATGTTCAGCACCTTCCTCTTTTATTTTGAAGACAGGAGCATTCACAAACAGTTGATATAAATAAGAGCTGATCAAAATAATTTAATAAGGACTTCAAGAAGTTCAATCCTCCTCATGTTCATCTGAGCCAGACATTTCCCCATCAAAATCTTCGCCGTCTTCGCCAGCTTCTTCTTCCAGCTCATCACTTTCTTCTCCTTCTTCACCTTCCAAAGCTTCAAGGTCATCCTCGCCCACAGCGTGATCTTCGGAAGCAATGGCCTTGTAAACTTCTTCGTCCGGAACTTCTATTGCTTTCAGTAAATTGGCAAATCCAGCCTCCGGACTCAATTCATCATCTTTTATGACAGGGATGGTCTTGTATTGTTTTGGGGCAG
This sequence comes from Bacteroidia bacterium, assembly GCA_035438925.1. GTDB lineage: Bacteria > Bacteroidota > Bacteroidia > B-17B0 > Aurantibacillaceae > Aurantibacillus. The sequence continues at coordinate 2,306 of DAORJH010000342.1, forward strand.
TGCCCACTGAACGAATGCAGGAAGGATAACTGATCTTAGGACTTTCATCTGCGATCTTGAGCATTTCAATCAAAAAACACCATTGTACTGCAGGATCGAAAATGTAAACAAAACGCTGGTGAGGTTGTTCAATGTATTTGGCGATCTTCACTTCCGCCATTAATTTTTTAGGAGCGATCTTTTTTCTGATCTCTTCTTCATCCAGAGGAAGGTCCTCTTTTTTCAAGGTGATCTCCTGGTTCTTTCTCCAGTAGTCATCACTAACAAAAAAAGAAGCTGAATGTTTTGCGTCAAATTTAAAGGATTCCTGAATGACCCTGTGAAAATCTTCAAATGTTTGTGCAGCTTTAATGTCGATGTCTCTGTAAACATCTTCATTCTCTTCCATGCATACTCTGAAACGGTAAACAGCCATTAGTTTCTCGTTTTGTAGATTTCTGAGCGCATAATGCCCAGTTTATTGAAAAAATGCGTGAAAGAAACGCCTAATACGCCTAATCCGTATTTCATACTTCTTCTGAAGTTGATTGAGCTGGCTTCAGGGAAATATTTGGTTGGACAGGTAACTTCTGCAATTTCAAATCCGGCGTAGAATATCTGAGAGATCATTTGATTATCGAAGACAAAATCATCTGAATTTGCATGGTAATTGATCTTTTCCAATACCTGTTTAGAGAATGCACGGTAACCGGTATGGTATTCTGAAAGTTTTTGATTGATGAGGATGTTTTGACTCAAGGTCAAACAACGGTTAAATATGTATTTATACATCGGCATCCCGCCTTTCAACGCACCTTTTCCAAGAATTCTTGATCCGAAGGAAACCGGAAAGAGATCATTGGCGATCAAATAACTTAAACTGTGAATGAGTTTTGGGGTATATTGATAATCGGGATGAAGCATGATCACAATATCAGCACCTAAACTAAGCGCTTTATCGTAACAGGTCTTCTGAT
>DAORJH010000343.1:0-3250 GCA_035438925.1 Bacteroidia bacterium
CAATCCAATGTATTTATCACTTTGGTAAAAGATGGGTTTATCTATAAAGATTTTATAGAGCAGTGGAATGGCAATGCAGAAAAAAATCAGTTGAATGATATTCACTGCGGTAAAGACATTAAAATACCGATTGCTCTCTTTTGAAGTTTCATTTTTGCCTTCTTTTCTCCAGATCTCGTACAACTTAGGAAAAATAACAGAGGATAATCCATTCTGTACAAACATCACTCCGAAAAAGCATTTCAAGACAGTGTCATAGGCATTGATATCTGTATTACTGATGTGGTACTGAAGAAATAATCTGTCTATATTCCCAAATACCCAGAAGCAGACTACAACCAGAACGTATGGTGAGCAAAACAGAACAAGATCATTAACGAAACTTTTTTCGAATGTAAGTTGACCGTTAGAGCTAAAAATGTAATGCGACAAAATAAAAATAATGAATCCCGATAAAAGTCTTCCGTACATAGGACCAATAATGGTATCAGGAAAAAGGATCAAACCTCCAATGGAAATTCCGATCGTGGCAATAAAGTTGATCATGTTCACCCCAAAATACAATCTTTCTTTTTTGAAGTAGATCAGGCAATTGGTTGCGGTCTTGAAATAACTGTTGAAAAAACCGGTGAGTACGGCATAAAAGCCGTAAGGCCAGAACTCCATCTTAAATTCAGGCACAAAGATCTTTTCAAATAAAAGCGTTCCACTTGCAGCGAAAAACAAGAGTAAACCTGTACCGATAAGGAGTAAAAGTATAGAGATCGTACCAACGAACTTCTTTTGCATCAAGGGCTGATCATTTAACTGCGTGTATTTGATACCGAAATACGTATCTATTGAAAAAGAGAAAAGGATCTGCGAGATAAAAGTGATCAGTATGTAATAAGAAAGCTGCGTGAACTGAAGGTCAGGGAGACGGTTGGTATAGAAGGGAAGCAGAAGAATTCCACTCACCATCGGCAGCGCTCCTGCCAGGGTAATGATGATCGATGATTTTAGAAATGATTTGCTGATCATCTCACTTTCTGATAAACAAAGAAATCGCTGATGGAACTTTCCAGTCCATTTTGTGGTTCGCGGTATTTGTTTGGTATGGTCTCGATCAGTTTAAAGGAAGGAATGTTCTTTGATACGAAATCGGTAAAACTTCTTCTGTTCTCGTGTGGATAAATAGGTTCTTCCTTTTGATTGTAGTCACTTGCATAAATGATTACGAAATTGCTGGAGCAGTTGAATAGATCCAAAAGGTATTTCTCGAAGATCTCTTTTTCTACCAGATGATAAAGTACATCAAGTGACAAGGTCAGATCTGCTCTGATAATACCATGATTGTCATAATAAGCCAAAGAGTCGTACAATAGAAAGCTTTTGGTTTTGTCGTTTACGAATAGTTTGTGACAAATGTTAATAGCCGTTTTACTCACGTCAAGTCCAATGTAGTTCGGGTACTTTGCGATCTTCAGTTGATTTCCATCCCCACATCCAAATTCCAATACAGTTTGCACCTTGTTCTTAGCAACGAACTCATTCAAGAATTCAGCTTTGAATTCAGCCAGATGGGTATAGGATCCGGCGCCGGAATTACCTTGTGTTTTATAGCGTTCTTCCCAATAGCTACCTGAGCCTTTGAATTTCTTTTTATGCTGATTACGTTTGTAGTCCTCAAAAAATTTGATCTTTAATAAACTTTCTTTTAATCCCATTGTGAAGAGCGCTGTTTTTAACTTATACGAAGGTAAGAAAAATAATATAATGCCGTTTGTTTGAATTTCGATACTTTTGCCTTGAATGAATGTCATTCTCTATAGTCATTGGTACCCTTCGCATTTGCATCCCTATTTAGGGATTTTTGTGAAAAAACATGCCCGGGCCATTGCGAAAGCCGGTGTGAATATACGGGTGCTGAGCTGCGTTTCTTTTCCTTCAGAACAGCTATTTAAGAAAACGATCAATCGATTCATCGATGAGAATGGAATCTATACGGTTCAAATATTGGTCGAGTCAAAATTCTATAAGCTTTTTCATTTGTTTCCGTTCTTGCAAAAGAGGGTAGTGGAACCGGAATTCAAAAAAATGAATGAAGATCTAAATGCTGATCTTTTGCACTCTACCATTATCTTTCCTTCTGCTTTGCTGGCTTCTGATCTGGCAGCTAAATACGGCATTCCTCATGTGATAACGGAACACTGGACCAAGATCGATCGCTTTATGCGAAAAAGTTTTTTCGCTTCAAAAGCAAAGAAAGTTTATGCAAAGGCAAAATGTGTGACAGCTGTTTCGCTTTTTCTCAAAAGAAATATTGAACAGTATGATACTTCCGATAATGTGATCCGAATACCTAATGTGATCGATAACAGAGTCTTTCATTATCGAGACAAGAAAGCATCGAATGATGCCATTACGTTTACCTGCGTGGCTCAATGGAATTACCCAAAACGACTGGATCTCATTATGGAAAGTCTCGAACAATTGTCGGGTTCCATCTCCAAAAAGATCCATATTCATGTGATCGGAAATGGAGTGATGGCCGAAGAATACAAAAAAAGGAAGTGGAATTTTAGTGCTGAATTTTCCAGCAATATTCCGCCTGAAAAGATCGCAGAAAAGATCCATGCTTCCGACTTTTTCATTCATGCATCAGACATTGAAACCTTTTCGGTTGTGATAGCAGAGGCTCTTTGCACAGGAACACCCGTGATCGCTTCAAATAATACGGCTATCGTAGAATTGATTGAGGAGAAGAACGGGATCCTTTGTGACAATGATCTTGCTTCCTGGCTCGCCGGTTTAAAAAAGTTGTTGAATACAAAGTATGATCACAAGGAAATCGCAAACATTGCCGAAAGATTTACTGAAAATAGCATAGGGGAGATGTTCAGAGAAGTTTATACCAAGGCGCTCGCCAAGTGATCAATCGGTTCCTTGTGAAGCCAAACGAGAAATAAGGAAATTCTTCCAGTTCAATTCTTCTTTATCCAGGGAAAGTCCAACAAAACTGATACCATTCTTCAAGAAAGTAAATCCAAGCGATCTTAACAGCTCTTCTTCTTTTCTTAGTTCTTCGTTGTGTTGAAAGCCCCAGAAACGAATGGTGAAACAATTTTTCAAATGATCGTGTTTGAGAAGATTTCTGATCAGGTTTTTTCCTGAATCAAGATCTTTAATATACAAGTGAAGAATGTAACACAATCCGTTATTCACTGTATAAAATACACTGGCTTTTAATTCTCCATTTTCTCTGATGCTT
>DAORJH010000344.1:0-3239 GCA_035438925.1 Bacteroidia bacterium
ATGAAAAAGAAAATTTCGATGCCCTCCTTAATCGTGGTTTGCAAACCTCTCCCATTCACGAAGTGTTGATCGATAAAGCTGTTTTAGGCTGGAAGGAATTTGAGTTGGAACTATTACGCGATAAGAATGACAATGTTGCCATCATTTGTTCCATAGAGAATTTTGATCCCATGGGTGTACACACTGGTGATTCGATTACGGTTGCCCCGGCAATGACCCTAAGCGACAGCACCTATCAGCGTATGCGTACCATGGCCATCAAAATGATGCGCAGTATTGGTAATTTTGCAGGTGGCTGTAACGTACAGTTCGCAGTGAGCAATGACGACAAAGAAGATATCATTGCCATTGAGATCAATCCACGTGTTTCACGCTCTTCAGCATTGGCAAGTAAAGCAACGGGTTATCCAATTGCAAGAATTGCAAGCAAACTCGCTATCGGTTACCGACTGGATGAATTGATCAATCAGATCACAAAATCAACATCTGCTTATTTTGAACCAACCTTGGATTATGTCATCGTGAAGATCCCTCGTTGGAATTTTGATAAATTCAAAGGCTGCAACCGTGAATTAGGCTTTCAGATGAAATCCGTTGGAGAAGTAATGGCTATTGGTCGCTGCTTCCAGGAAGCGCTTCAAAAAGCCTGTCAGAGTTTAGAGATCAAAAGAAACGGACTTGGTGCCGATGGAAAAGAGATCAGAAATCAACAGGAATTACTGACTGCGCTCGAAAAACCAAGCTGGAATCGTTTGTTCATGATCTACGATGCCATGAAGATCGGTATCTCTATAAAAACTATTCAGAAACTCACCAAGATCGATATCTGGTTCCTGCAGCAGATCGAAGAAATGATCGCACTGGAAAATGAGATCAGTAAACAACAGCTCAAAAGCATTTCGAGAGAACTTTTCTACGAAGCCAAACAAAAAGGATATGCGGACAGACAGATCGCCCATTTGCTGGGATGCCTGGAAAGTGAAGTGTACAGCAAAAGAGCTGAATTAGGAATTAAAAGGGTCTTTAAGCTGGTTGATACCTGCGCAGCAGAATTCGAAGCTAAAACACCTTACTACTACTCCACCTTCGAAGATGAGAATGAAAGCATACGTACGGACAAGAAGAAAGTGGTGATCCTTGGAAGTGGTCCGAACCGGATCGGACAGGGAATAGAATTTGATTACAGTTGCGTTCACGGAGTACTTGCCGCGAAGGAATGTGGGTATGAAACCATCATGATCAACTGTAATCCAGAGACCGTTAGTACCGATTTCAGCACGGCTGATAAACTTTATTTTGAACCGGTATTCTGGGAACATATCTATGATATCATTCAGCATGAGAAACCGGTAGGAGTGATCGTGCAGTTAGGCGGACAAACTGCATTGAAACTAGCTGAGAAACTGGATAAATATGGGATCAAGATCATAGGTACTGATTTCAAATCCCTCGATCTTGCAGAGGACAGAGGCAGTTTTTCAACTTTACTTAAGGCCAACAATGTACCTTATCCTGAATTTGGAGTGGTTCATGACGCTGAAGAAGCAATAGAATTATCCAAGACGCTTGGATTTCCATTACTAGTACGTCCGAGTTATGTGCTAGGTGGACAAAGCATGAAGATTGTGATCAACGAACAAGAACTTGAACAACATGTTGTGAAGTTATTGCAGGATCTTCCCGATAATAAGATCTTACTCGATCATTTCTTAGGAGGAGCCATTGAAGCCGAAGCCGATGCCATTTGTGACGGGAAAGATGTTTACATCATTGGGATCATGGAGCATATTGAGCCCGCAGGAATTCACAGTGGCGACAGTTATGCCGTTCTTCCTCCATTCGATCTGAGCGATAATGTGATCAGACAAATAGAAGAGATCACCAAAAAAATAGTTGTCGCCTTAAGAACTGTTGGATTACTAAACATACAGTTTGCGATCAAAGATGAGATCGTTTATGTGATCGAAGCCAATCCACGTGCCAGTCGTACCGTTCCATTCATTGCCAAAGCCTACGACGAACCTTACGTGAATTATGCTACCAAGGTGATGCTTGGAGAAAAGAAAGTAAAGGATTTCAATTTTGCACCAAAGAAAAAAGGATACGCGATCAAAGTCCCTGTCTTCTCTTACGAAAAATTCCCTGAGATCCAGAAAGAATTAGGTCCGGAAATGAAAAGTACGGGTGAAGCAATTTATTTCATTGATACACTGCAGGACGAATACTTCCAGAATATTTACAGTGAAAGAAATCTTTACCTGAGTAAATAATAAATGAAACTACTTTCAGTTCTGTCCTGCATACTCTTTTTCAGCATTTGTTCGGGACAGAACAGAGAGAGATTAGATTCATTACTTCGAACCGAGAAAAATCAGAAAGGTGATACATTCGCTGTAAAGCATTTTTTAAAGACCTCTTCTTATTACAAAAAGTTGAATCCGGACAGTGCAACTTTTTATGCATGGAAGGCATTTCGTTTCGCGCAAAAACTGGAGAATTCTCCATTAATGGCAAAAAGTCGCTTCATGTCGTATGATGCAATAAAAACTTCATCAGCTCCAAAAGTTTTGATCGATACAATTCTAGCCCTGATAAACCATCCGATCATAAAGTCAAATAAGAAAATACTACAAGCGTGCTATTCGGAAGCAGGTATTACCTATCGGAAACTTAGCAATTTTGATAAATCGATCACCTTTCTACAAGAAGCTATTCGCTTAGCCCATGAAATGAATGAAAAAGAAAAAATATTCAATGGTTACAATAGTCTTGCAAATACTTATTCTCAAATTGGAGTTATCAAGGGATCGGCAGAAGATTTAAAAAGGGCTGTCTTGATTTACGATAAAGCATATGAATACCTTGACAAAACTGACAAATTAAAAGTCAGCACTTTAATTAACAACAAAGCTGTGAACTTCTACAACATGGGGTCAATACAAAAAGATACGTCAAAGCTTAGCATGGCTGTTAAATATTACAATGAATCTTTGCGTTTACGAATTGAATTAAATGATCCGGAACAGATCATGAACGGTTATGACAATCTTGGCGCTGTTTACAATGCCTATAACATTGTTACCCACGACTCATCCTACCTTCGCTTAAGTAAATTGAATTACGAGAAAGCTATTTCCATTTCAAGAAAAGAATTCGGAAGCGTTAATTACAGTTTGCTTTCAAATTACGGATCCAATCTTGCCAACTTAGGATCATTGACGAAAAACAAAAAAATAATG
>DAORJH010000345.1:0-3238 GCA_035438925.1 Bacteroidia bacterium
ATACCGTGAAATCCGGACCTTGAAAACCATAAATAGAGGACAGGTTGATCAAAGAACCTTTTCCTTTCGTTTTCATGTGTTCGCAAATGATACGGGAGCACTGCATGTAGCCGTGCAAGTGCATATCAATATTCTCTTTCCATGAAGAAGAAGGTTCCAATTCAAGTGCAGTTCCCCAGTCTTTTGTTCTTGGGTATGCATTGTTGATCCATCCATCGATCCTTCCAAATTTATCCGTAACGGCTTTAATGAAGGAATGAATACTATCCTCCTTAGTTATATCGATCTTGGATTCAAATGCCGAAAGATCATTTTCTGCATTCAGGTCTGCATTGATAGCGATTGCACCATCCATGCGAAGTTGTTTTAAGAAAGCGCTTCCGAGTAATCCGCTGCCTCCGGTAACAACCACAATTTTATCTTTCAGTTTCATATCAGTTAATACAAATTTTCAAAATATCCCTGGCTTCAGAAAAAGCATTCATATAGGGCTTTGTTTCATTTAGTTTACTTATAAAATAATTCATCTGATCTGTATAAGTGTCTAAGATCGTTTGATCAGAACTGAATAGTAATTTCTCGTTTGTAAGGGAACGTACTTCATTCTTTAATAGGTCTACATAAAGCGTCTCATTCTCTAACACGATCTCCAGACATCTTTTTGCATCAGCTCGGTAATAATTCAAAACAATGTTCACGCAGAAAGATTTGTATTCCAAAAGATAATTGGCATAGTCGAAGGAGTCAATTTCTAGGTCTGAATTCTTTTTAAGCGTTCGCTGTGTTTTTTCTGGTGATCCAAATAACCAATAAGTGTAATCCAATTCATGGATAAGATCAAGATGCACGCCTCCGCCTTGATCAGCGTGCGCACTGTAGGAATGCCGGTAATCTGCATCTTTTCTCCATTTTGAAAGATCAGAACCACAGTAGATATTCACCTCATTCACTTTTATTTTCTGTTTCTTTAGATGATCGTGAACGAATTGAAGGCAATTCAAAAATCTAAGATTACAAGCGACATAAGTACGTATTGACTTTTGATTCAATAAAGTTTCTAACTCAGTTAATTCATTCAGTTGATGTGACAGAGGTTTTTCTATGAAAAGTGGACAATTAAAACGTAAACAGTTTTTTATTACATCAGTGTGTTGATGTGTTGGACCGCAAATCAGGATAAATGAAGGCGTAAAGTCAATTTCTTCATAGGAGAAATAATTCTTTATTCCGGGCAAACTTTGTGCGTCTTTATTACTTCGAAGCGCATGAAGTTCAATATTGGGGAAATTCTTTTGCAGAACGGAAATGTGTTTCTTTGCAATTGAACCTAAGCCTATGATGAGTGCTTTCAAAGTTTGAATCCCAGTTTGTTGTTAGTTAAAAGAAATTCCATGAAGTCAAAATCGATTGGATGATCGAGATCAAAACAAATATGAGGCATCACATAGATCAAAGATCGGGGAGTGATTGCAGATCTTAATCCATCGTTAAAAAAAATTCTTCTATAGAAGTAGAAAGAAGCATTCAGATCATACACTGCCGGAGCAGCTTGTCGCGTTAAAAATCCGTCTGCTGATTTCACCAATCCATAATAGCCATCCGGTTTTTGCTCAACCATATTAAAATAAGGATTCCTGGCTGCAGGGTTCACTGAAAATAAGTTATAAGCATTTTTGTCTTTTGTTATGCTTGCAAATGCTGATTCCAGATCTTCTGCATTTCTCAAAGGAGATGTAATGTCGAGATCCAGTATCAGATCAAAGTTGGCTTTGTGCTTTTTTTCTGCATGAAGCAATAAGTGAGAAAGTACATCGATCTTACCGCAAGTGTCGTTTGCAAGTTCCGCTGGACGAATGTATTCTGTTTTAAGTCCGAATTGTGCTGCAACATTTTTAATTTCATTATCGTCAGTTGATAATTCAATGATGCAATCATGTTTCTTTGAAAAATCAATGGCGCATTCGATCGAATAGGCAATAAGTGGCTTGCTATTGATAGGTTTGATGTTTTTCCCGGGAATCCCTTTCGATCCTCCTCTTCCGCAAATAGTGATCAGTGTTTTCAAGCTGGCATTTTTTTAAGCAATAACTTTTTCAGCAGATCACGAACTAATTTGTATTTCATTTCTGTGAATTGAGCCACTAAATAGGCGATCAGATTTGCGATCGTGAAAGATAGAAGTAGAAATGGGACCTTTGGTATCTTATCTCCGATAAAATTCAATAGCAAGTCTACAATTGAATAATGTATAAGATAAATCGTAAATGAATAGTCGGCAATTCGCTGAATGAATGAACTTAATTTAGGTTTGAATTGAATGTTGTGGAACATTGCTAAGATCAACGCCATTGAAAGCGTTAAAAGCAATACGAAGTAAGGTTCAACGTAAACAAACATTGTTCTTTGGTATTGACGGAACATCAAAAAGTTTAAAAATAGAAGTATCACAATGGTAAATAGCTTCTTTTTTGATAACTGAATGAAGTAAGGCCAACAGAATAAAAGGACAAGTCCCATTAACCAAGGGAGCATTAATCCATCACCTCGCCCGTTGATGAAATTATAGTAAGGAACAATCGAGAAGATAGCCATCAAGGCAAGATCGATTATTGAAAAATTCTTGTTCTTATAGATCTTGATGAACAAGTAACCAAACCAAAAATAGATCCACCATTCAATCGCCAGAGTCCATAATGGACGGCCGGATCCGAAAGAAGTTACATTCAAGATATATTCCTTAATAAAGGGTGGCGCATCTTCCAACATAAGCAAATTACCGAAGAACGTTTTAAAATTGAACGCATCACTGTAACGAAAGGTCTTTCCGGAAAAGTAAATCTGAATCAGGTCTAAAATAAAAATAAACAGTAAACAGGGGATCAGTGAGGTATAGATCCGTGCAAATCGCTCAATGAAAAATTCCTTGAAAGAGTATTCCGGATCCTGTTTCATTTTGAGTATGGTGGAGTAGGGTATAAGGAATCCGGAAAGCACGAAGAAAATAACAACTCCAACGCATTGCAGGCTTGGAATGTAAGGAGGCATTGTCTTAGGCCATAAAAGGATCATTGATGTTACATGCCCGAACACAACCATTTGAGCTGCGATCACCCTTGTGAGGTTGAAAAAAGTACTACTGCCGTTATTTAATTGAATGAAGGCCAATCAGAATTTCAAATGTTTGATGTCTTCTTGTGCTTTAAGAAAATCCTCGTGTTTTCCGATATCTAACCAATAA
>DAORJH010000346.1:0-3233 GCA_035438925.1 Bacteroidia bacterium
CCGGGAAGCCATCGGTGTACATGTAAATGCTATCTCCTTTTTGAAGTTCAAGTTTAAATAACCGGAACTGATCGGATTTCAAGCTATATCCAACGGGCATTTTATCACATTCAAGTCTGGTAAGTTCATTGTTGCGTATCAGTATAGGCGAATTATATGCTGCAGCGTATGTGAGTCGAGTGCGTGTATTTACTGCAATGTGATGCTCGAAGCTGGTTGTTTTTTCAAAACAAAGCAAAGTGCCGTCAAAACCATCTTTCTGATCGTTCTTACTGATCGTATTGATCAGTTTTTCTCTGACAAATTCGAGGATCTTATTAGGATAATGTATATTCTTTTCATTTACTGCCTCACTGATGTAGGAAATATTCAACATGCTCATAAATCCACCGGGAACACCGTGGCCTGTGCTGTCGCAAACTGCCAGATAGAATAGTTCAGTAACGTTTCTTCCCTTTTCGGTTTTTTCCTCAATATTCTTACGGTTGATCCAATAAAAATCTCCGCTTACAATATCTTTAGGTAAGTTGAGCAATAAAGCATCAGAGAAGAATTTATTCACCATCTCAAAATTCTCCAACAGAGAATCCTGTATTCTTTTTGCGTAATTGATGCTATCCAGTATTTCCTTTTGTTTTTGTTCAATGATCAGTTTTTGTTCCTCCGTTTGCTTGTTCTTTAACTCAATGATAACCTTTTGTTGTCTGGTGATTCGGAAACGATTGTAAATGATCAAACCGAATGCGATCACGAAGATCAATCCAAGGATCAATGCAGTTTTAAGTATCTTATCTTTTTCGATCTGTGCTTGTCCGGCCTGAATGATCACATCTTTGATCTGGGCATCTTGGGCATTTTTTAAACTATCTTTATAACTAAGTAAGTTATAGTTGAATTCCATCACTTTCTGACTCACTTCTTTTTCTCGCTCTTCTTTATTGACTGACTTTGTCAGATCAACATAAAGTTGCAGGTATTTAAGCGCTTCCTTATCATCCTTCAGTTTCAGGTAGGTGCTGTACATCCCGAAATAGGTATGCGTAAGATTTTCATTTTCTCCTAGTGCTTTAGCTAACTCACGTGCTTCCTTGTAATAAGTTAAAGCTTCATTGTATTTTTTGAGACTAAAATAGGCTTCTGCCATATCAAGGATGACTTTGCTTTTCTCAAACTGATTATCTGTTTCCTTGGCCAATTCATAGCACTTTTTATAATTCTCAATGGCTTCCTTGTGTTTGTTCATGTTGAAATAAGCATTGCCTATATTTCCGTAAGTGGAACAAAGATTGTTGAGTTGGTTTGTTTCCTTATTGATCTCAACGCTTTTCAATCCGTATTCAATGGCTTTATCGTTCTCATTGAATTTTGCATAGATAAGACTTAGATTGTTGTAAATGCTGCCCAGCTTTTCTTTATCATTGGTCTTTTGTCCGATCTCAAGACTCTTGAGTTGATACTCAAGGGCCATTTTATATCTGCCCAGATTGATGTAAAGAGATCCAATATTCCCATAGGCGGTCATCAAGGTCTTTGCATCATTTTCCTTTTCACCTATCACCATGGCTTTTTGATAATGTTCAATTGCTTTCAGGTATTCGCCATTCACCTGCGAACAGGCACCAAGGAGGTTATAAACTTTAGACTCGAGTCTTGGATAATGTTTGGCTTTGGCAATCTTCAATGCCTTAAGACCAAAATTATACGAGCTGTCAGGTAGACTGAAAATATATTCCCATCCAAGTTCATAATAAGCAGAGATCACTGCGGTATCGTGGCTAGCCGGAGATCGGATGATCTTGAGCAAGGAATCATTTGTTCCTGAGACCCTGAAACTGATCAGGAGGAAAAATAGAAATATGGATCCGGTAAATCTCACCTTTAAATCAAGCTTAATATTAGCAATAAAAAAGCAAATCAGAAGGGTAAATTCCAAGGACTTATTGAAACACTAAGGACAATGATTGAACAAAATACGGAAGTGGTACTTTACTTCCCGAGATGTGCAGGGTACTTAAATTTTAATACCAATCACACAAACATCATCTACCTGCTCAAGATCCTTTTTCCATTCAATAAACACTTTTTGCAGATTGGATTTTTGTTCAGAGAAAGATAAATGGCTGGATGCCAGAAGCGTTTCATAGAGCTGTTTGTATTTGAACTTTTTCCCTTTAGGTCCGCCAAACTGATCTGCAAAACCATCCGTGAAAAGGTAAATACTGTCATTCTTTTGAAGTTCTATCGTATGAAGTGAGAAGGACTCTGTGCTTTCACCTTTTCCAACAGGCATCTTGTCATAAGGGAGATGAATGCATTCCTTGTTTCTGATCAAAACAGGTGCATTGTGCGCAGCGGAGTAGGTGATGCGTGATCTTTCTTTGTCGTAGCAAAAAAGAATGCCGTCAAATCCATCCTGTTGACCTTCCTTGCTGATGTTATTGATCAATTGTTTGCGAACATAATTGAACACCTCGTTGGGTGAATAAATATTGTGTTCAATGACCGCTTCATTCAGATAATTCAAATTCAATAAACTCATGAAAGCACCCGGAACGCCATGTCCGGTACTATCACAAACAGCAAGAAAGAACAGTTCATTACCTGAATTGTCAGAACCTTGATTCTTGTTGTGAAGCGTAATCTCTTCTGCTGATAGTTTTAAACTCCAATAAAAATCCCCACTCACAATATCTTTTGGATTGAGATAAACAAAACAATCTGAAAATTGTTCGGAAATCTCGGATGCAGACGGTAGTAAAACATTCTGGATCCGACTCGCATAGTTGATGCTATCTGTTATTTCCTTGTTCTTTTCCTCTACCAATTCTTTTTGCTGTTTCAGTTCATTGGTCCTTAATTCTACCTTTTCTTCCAATAGCTCCTTTTCCTTTCTCAGTTTCCTTTCCTTCCATCGCGTGAACTGATAGACAAGAAGAATAAGCAGAAGAACAATGAATGCCCTGAACCAATTTTTTTTCCAGAAAGGTGGTTCGATTTTGAATGTGAATGCGAGTGGTTGTTTATTCCACAATCCTTCATTGTTGCAAGACACTACTTCAAAAGTGTAATTTCCGGGTGCTAATCCCGAATATTCCATTTCGCTTTTGTCTGTTGGCGGGCACCAGGTTGCATCCAGTCCCAGTAAACGATATTTGTATTTGACTTTCGACTGAGAACTGTGACAAATACCTATAAAATCAAAATTAAGGTGATTCTGATCGTACTTCAGAAAT
>DAORJH010000347.1:0-3233 GCA_035438925.1 Bacteroidia bacterium
AGTCCCGAACTTTTTGAACATCATAATATAAAAGTGGATAAGGGTCAAGTGATGATGCGCCTCGATAAGTTTGTACTTATCCGTATTCCCAATACAACCAGAACCAAGATCCAAAATGCATGTGAAGCTGGTTTTGTGAGAGTGAATGGCAAACCTTCAAAATCGAATTACCGTATCAAGCCTTTTGATGAGATCTCCATTGTTTTAACCGTACCTCCACGGGATATTGAAGTTGTACCGGAAGATATCCCTGTGAATATTGTGTACGAAGATGATCATCTTGCCATCATCAATAAAGAACCCGGCATGGTCGTTCATCCGGCCTATGGAAACTACAGAGGAACCCTTGTGAATGCCCTTGCCTGGCATTTCAAAAATCTTCCGTTGAACAGGACGAAACTGAATAATGATGTTTATCTGGAAAGACCGGGACTCGTTCACCGCATCGATAAAAACACTTCCGGCTTGCTGGTCATAGCGAAAACAGAAGTTGCCATGATGAAGCTTTCAAAAGAACTCTACGATCGTAAAATGGACAGAAAGTACAACGCAATTGTATGGGGAGAACTGAAACAGGAAAGTGGAACAATAATCGCCAACGTAGGAAGAGATCTGAAGAACAGAAAAGTGATGGCGGCTTTTCCTGAGGGAAGTGAGCACGGCAAACATGCCGTGACACATTATAAAGTACTTGAACGATTCGGATACATAACACTTGTGGAATGTCAACTTGAAACAGGCAGAACGCATCAGATCAGAGTTCACTTTAAAAGCATCGGACACCCTATTTTCAATGATTGGGAATACGGAGGAGACGCAATATTGAAAGGAGTGAACAGCGGCAAATACAAACAATTCATTCAAAAATGTTTTGAAATCATTCCTCGTCACGCTCTTCATGCAAAAACATTAGGCATCACTCATCCTCATACGGGCAAGAAGCTTTTTTTTGACAGTGAATTGCCGGATGATATGAAGAACTTACTCGATCAGTGGAGAAAGTACATGAAAGCAAATTCAGCTTAATTACTTTCTAAAATAATTCCTCACCCTTAACTCAGCATTCGTACGAATGTTCATATAAAAAAGTCCGTAATCCGAAACATGATAAGATCTGGAAATATTGAAGTAGCCATTTTTTGCAGGGCGATGTATCCAGAGTAAAGAGCCCTGAACTTTTGCATCACAAACATTTTTGTCAATTGAAAAACGCAGAAAAGAAAGTCCACCTTTGTTAAATGCTGACGAAACAGGCTCTTCCCCCTTCCCCATTGTCAAAGGATTTACGCAGGCTGTTTTTTCATAAGCTTGAACAATCTTTTTATTCTTGGTATTCCATTTCATAGTATTCCAAGTCACGTAAACACCCGTGGCAGAGGAATCATTACTTATTGGAATACTTTTTACTAGATCCTTATCAAAAGGTATTCCAATCGGATAAGCAACGATGAGTTTGTTCTGCAATTCCTTGCCATCAAAATAATCCTTCAGCAAATTAAATGCATGTAGCGCTCCTTGGCTATGACCGGCAAGAATGATGGGTCGATCTCCATTCCAGTTCTTCATATAATATTCAAACGCTTTTCTGATATCAGCATAAGCAAGATCGATCGCTTTTTTTCCCTTTTTATGGAAGAAGGCAGAGAGTATGGCTTGACGGTATCGTGGAGCGAACACCCTTCCGGATGAATTGAAGACCGAAGCCTGATACATCACTGTTCTATCCGATTTTTTATTGACACGCTTATTAGAAAGCGAGGCATTCCATTTAGAACCCTTAAAATACATGGTAGGATGTATGAAAAAAACATCTGCCTTCGCAATTTGTTGCTGATCGACAGAACTACATCCTAAAGGAACCGTATCCGGAGCATCCTTCCTCCAGGGAAGAGCGATCCATGCCGATTCATTGGAATAAACCGGCTCGTCAGGCTGAGAGGATCGGTCGAAACTTCGCAATGGCCTGCAATTGGTGAAGAAGAATCCAATGAAAATCAAAAGAAGACAAGATAGATTGTACTTTGAAAGATTCTTCATTTCTTTTAATAATTCCTTGCAATTTAAGCAATACTTGTAATTGAAAAACCATTATTTTAATGCTTCTTCTTCACGCTATGTTCGATCAACTTTTTACTCTTGATTCTGCCTTCAGTCTTCTAAGTCTTACGGTAATGGAAGTTTTGCTTGGCATCGATAACGTGATATTTGTATCCATTGTCATGTCGCGACTTCAAAAAGAAGATGCAAAAAAAGCTGGACTCATCTGGATGGTCACCGGTATTTTCATGCGTATCTCACTTTTATTCATTTTGGTATTTCTTATTAAGGGTGAAGCCATTCTGTTCACTTTTTTCGATCATCCGGTTCAATTAAAGGATACGATCATGCTGGGAGGGGGATTGTTTCTTTTAGTGAACAGCACGCTTGAAATACACAACAAAGTGGAAGGTGCAAACGAAGAAGGTGAAGAGGCCAAGGCCAATTTAAAAAAGGGATTCAGAGCCATTATTACACAGATCATTTTAATAGACCTGGTGTTCAGCATGGATGGGATCATCACGGCCATTGGGATGGCGAATCAATTGCCGATCATGGCCACGGCAGTAATCATCAGCATGATAGTCATGTTCTATTATGCACCTCGAATTTCTACTTTCATCAATCATCATCCTACTTTTAAAATACTCGCACTCTCCTTCCTTGTTCTGATTGCAGTATTACTTGTTGTGGAAGGGATCCATGTGGAAAAGATCCATTTGCCAAAAGGTTATATTTATTTTGCTATGGCCTTTAGTTTTGCAGTAGAGTTGTTAAATTTACGTTTCCGAAAAAGGACCAATCCTGTTCAGTTACGGAACAATACAATTGATGAAACAAACAATCAATCTGAAAAAAGATGAATGATAAATTAAATTTACTCGAGAATAAAAAGAAAGAAGCACTTCTTGGTGGTGGTCAAAAGCGTATTGATGCTCAACATAAAAAAGGAAAACTAACTGCCAGAGAACGCCTGCATTTTCTGCTCGACGAAAACTCTTTCGAGGAGATCGGCATGATGGTGCAACACAGAAGTACAGATTTCGGTCTGGATAAAGAAAGGTATTTAGGTGACGGAGTCGTAACAGGATATGGAACGATCAATGGTCGATTGGTGTATGTATTCTCTCAGGATTTTACAGTTTTCGGAGGAAGTTTGAGTGAAACACATGCGGAAAAGATGTGCAAGATCATGG
>DAORJH010000348.1:0-3218 GCA_035438925.1 Bacteroidia bacterium
GTTTATTTTTATGTCCTTCAATATACTGATAGATCAGGCATACAAAAATCCGATAAAGGAAATATTACCTTGTTAAAGTAAAACCAATTCACAGTCAGAAGAAGGTCAGTTATTTATTCACGAGCTTCTAATAATTAATTTAACCTTGTTCCTACAGGATTTTAAAGTAATTTCTTTAATTTCATTCTGTGAAAAATCTTCTGCTATTGCTTTCTGCTTTGATCTTGTCTTTGGCATTTCTATTTTCCTGCACAAAAGACAAGGGCACCAATCCTGAGCTTCCTTTCGATGATCTGTCTCTGTTGGATAGTGCTAAGAATTCGAATTACTATTATTACAAAAGTAAAAAGGATACGATCTATTCGGGTTCTCATGGTCCACATGGTGCTTTTAAATTACGTTTTAATTCCAAAGCCTTTGTTGCTCTAACTGACAGCGGACGTTTACCAAAGGGAAAGAAATTTGCTGAGGGATCTTTTATTGTGAAGGATGTTTACAAGAATGGAAATTTATACTTGTACGCCTATATGTTCAAACGCAATGGCAAATGGTTATGGGGTGAGGTTGAGCCTTCCGGTAATTTCCATTTCAAAATAAAGGACGGAGAAAAAACATGTTTAGGATGTCATTCTCAAAGCGGACATCGCGATAATGCTGTCGTCTTTCATTTTTACTGAACCAGAACTTAATCTACCCAGTCAGCAATAAAAAGATTGGTATCCCTTGTTCCGTGATTCTTTCTGTTAGAGGAGAAAATGAGTTTCTTTCCGTCAGGTGAAAACATGGGGAAGGCATTGAACATACTTTCGTTGGTGATCTGTTCTACTCCCGTTCCATCTATATTGACAGAGAACAATTGAAAATCATATCCTTTTTGACTGTGGTGATTGCTGGAGAAAATGATCTTTTTTCCATTCGGATGAAAGTATGGCGCCCAGTTTGCTTTTCCTAGATTGGTGATCTGTTTCAGATCGCTTCCATCTACATTGCAGGTATAGATCTCCATTTTTGTTGGGGCAACCAGTCCTTGTGCTAAAAGTTCTTTGTATTCCTTTACTTCTTCTTCTGTCGTTGGACGGGAGGATCTGAAAACCAATTTTTTTCCATCCGCTGAAAAGAAGGCCCCACCGTCATATCCAAGACCGTTAGTTATCTGTTTTTGATTCTTTCCGTCAATATCCATGGTCCATAATTCCAGATCTCCGCTTCTGTCGCTGGTAAAAACGATCTTATCTCTTTTTGGTGAAATGGTGGCTTCGGCATCGTAACCGGGAGTGTTCGTGAGTTGTTTGATGATCTTTCCTGAATTATCTGCCACAAAGATGTCAAAGCTTCTGAAAACAGCCCATAGGTATTTTCCTTTGATCACAGGAGCAGGGGGACAAGAATCGCCGGCCAGATGTGTACTTGCATACAATACATCTTTACCGTTCGGCATGATATAACTGCAGGTGGTTCTTCCTTTTCCCGTACTGATCATTTTCGGTTTGTAGGTGGTATCTGCTTTCGCTTTCCCTATATCCATTAAAAAGATCTGATCACATTGTAATCCCCAGTTCTTATAATTACTTTGAAAGGAGACTTTTTTTCCATCCGGACTGAAATAAGCTTCTGCATTATCCCCACCATAGGTGAGTTTAGTGATGTTTTTAAGGTGTTTCTCCTGTGAGAATGCGAAAATGGAAAGAAAGATCCCAATGCTTAAGAAGTAATACTGTTTCATGATAATTCCGTAAAATTAACATAATTCCTTCAAATTGGAGGTGATCGTACTCATACTAAAATCGCCTGAAAGAGGTATTTTTCTCATCAAATAAGTATCTTTGGGCTTTTCAATTTTCATTCTTAAATAGTTAAAATGAAACGAATTCCGGCTTGGTTAATAGTGATACTGATCTTTTCTGTTTTGATCGCAGTCAAGTTTCTTTTTCTGAATAAAAAAGAGCAGGGTGCCGGTCCGGGAAAAGGAAAAACAATGGGACCTGTTTCCGTGAATTACATCGTGGCTTCTACTGCAACGATCAGTCAGGATGTTTATACAGCCGGAAGAGTAGGGGCCATGAATGAACTGAATATTAAACCGGAAATTCAGGGAAGAGTGATCTCTGTCAATTTTAAAGAAGGGTCATTGGTGAACAAAGGTGAATTGCTGGTTCAGCTGAACGATGCTGAGTTGAAAGCGCAATTGCAAAAGAACAAAGCACAACTCCGTTTAGCTGAAGAAAAGGCAGAGCGTTTAAAAAAATTACTTGAAATAAAAGGGGTTAGTCAGGAAGAGTTTGATTCGCAACAGAACGAAATTGAAACATTAAAAGCAGATCAATCATTTCTAACAGCACAATTGGCCAAGACCAGTATTGTTGCTCCCTTTAGTGGACAGATAGGATTGAAGAATATCAGCGAAGGAGACATACTTTCAGTTGGACAAAATATCAGCTCACTGGTTCAATTGGATCCGGTATACGTTGAGTTCTCCGTTCCGGAAAAATACGCTCACCTTTTAAAGAAAGATCTTTTGGTGGATTTTACATTGGATAGAAAAGTAAGCTCAGTATTGACCGCTTCTGTTTATGCCATTGAGCCCAGGATCGATGAAGTAACAAAAACCTTAAAGGCGAGGGCCTTGTACAAAGGAAAAGAACAGATCTATCCCGGCTCATTTGTGAAAGTATTTCTCAAAATGGGTGGTTCAGAGGAAAGTATTCTTTTACCAACACAATGTGTGATACCCATATTTAAAGGTCAGAAAGTCTATTTGTGCAAAGGAGGAAAAATGCAAGAAGCAAAAGTGATCACGGGTATTCGAACAGAAGATAAGATACAGATCTTAGACGGGATCAGTGCGGGAGATACGGTTCTAACGACAGGATTGATGACCGTTAAAAAAGATTCACCATTAAAATTGATGAAGCAATAAGCAAATGGATATCGCTTCCATAAGTGTAAAAAAGCCTGTTCTTTCAACAGTTCTTTCCATTGTCATTGTACTCTTTGGTTCCATTGGCTACAAATACTTAGGTGTTCGTGAATATCCTTCCATAGATCCGCCAACCATAACAGTTCGTACAAATTACACAGGTGCTAATGCAGATGTGGTGCAATCACAAATAACGGAACCACTCGAGAAAGTAATTAATGGAATAGCAGGTATCAAATCGATCACGGGAGCATCCAATCAAGGTTCAAGTATCATTACGGTTGAATTCAATTTAAGTTCC
>DAORJH010000349.1:0-3203 GCA_035438925.1 Bacteroidia bacterium
CAAACGGCGCATGCAAAAACGCAGGTACAGTTAGCGCAGTATCAATACATGCTGCCACGTTTGACAGGTATGTGGACCCACTTGGAAAGACAGAGAGGAGGAACCGGAACCAGAGGAGGAGCAGGGGAGAAGGAGATCGAAACGGACAGAAGGATCGTAAGAGATAAAATTGCTTTGCTGAAAGAAAGATTGAGAGAGATCGATAAGCAAATGGCGACACAGAGAAAGAACCGAGGAGAATTGATCCGTGTAGCTTTGGTTGGATATACCAACGTGGGAAAAAGTACCATCATGAATTTACTCAGTAAGAGTAATGTCTTTGCTGAGAATAAATTGTTTGCAACACTTGATACAACGGTTCGCAAGGTGACGATAGAGAATTTACCTTTTTTATTGAGTGATACCGTTGGATTCATACGGAAACTTCCAACGCAATTGGTTGAGAGTTTTAAATCCACTTTAGATGAAGTAAGAGAGGCAGACCTACTGATACACGTAGTGGATATCTCGCATAAGAATTTTGAGGATCATATTCATGTTGTCAAACAAACATTGCAGGATATCGGCGCCGGAGATAAACCTGTCATCATGGTCTTCAATAAAACCGATCTTTTCACCTACACTCCCAAAGAAGAAGATGATCTTACACCGGAAACAAGAGAGAATATGTCTTTAGAGCAAGTGAAAAAAACCTGGATGAAGAATCTGAATGAGTCGGTGATGTTCATGAGTGCGCAGAATAAGGAGGGAATGGAAGATTTCAAGAAGAAGATCTATGAGACAGTGAAAGCCATGCACATAAAACGTTACCCTTATAACAGTTTGCTCTATTGATGAACACAGAATTTATTTTCGCAAAAGAAGAGGACCTGCCTTTGATCGTTGCTACTTACAATGAAACAGTAGCCGGCAGAATGGTAACTGCCGATACGGAACCGGTAAGTGTAGAAGAGAAAAAAGAATGGTTTCATAAGCACAATGAAGTGGATCGTCCCTTGTGGATCGTAAAGCAGAACGGTGTGTATGCCGGCTGGATGAGTTACAATAGTTTTTACGGAAGACCGGCGTACAGTGGTACTGTGGAAGTAAGCATTTATCTCGAAAATAAGTTCAGAGGAGCAGGATTAGGCGCAAAATGTTTGAGTTATGCCATTGAGAAAGCACCGCAATGCAAGGTACATACCATCCTTGGTTTTATATTCGGACACAATGAAGTAAGTTTAAGACTCTTTAAAAAATTTGGTTTCATGGAATGGGCCAATCTTCCAGGCGTTGCCATACTCGACGGTATCAGCCGAGATCTGATCATTTTGGGAAGGAAGGTTTGAAGTTTTTAAAAAAAGCGTCATTGTTAGTCGCGCACGGATTGCATCCCGATTGTTATCGGGACCGCGCGAACGGGGGGTAATTTTAATAAATCAATAAAATTTCGTAAATTGTAGACTAGTTGAATGGCCAAATACTTCTTCTATATTTTTTTAGTTTCAAGTGTGATTACTCTGAGCTCTTGTGTTAAAAAAGAAGTTCCTAAGTATGGATGTAAAGACGTGGAAGCAAATAATTACGACCCTACTGCTTACTTCGATAATGGGGGTTGTGTTTATAATAACTTAATACTTGACCCAAGTTTTGAAACAGGCGATTGGAGTATATATTCGGGAACAGGTTATAGTTATTGGGCTGGATCAACTAGTGTTGCAGATGGTTTTATGCCTACGCATGGAAAATCTTACCTGAAATGCGTGCCTTTTGTTGATAAACTGAACGGGACACTTATAAAACAGTATTTAGGTCCTAATAAGCACAAGAAAGGATTTTATTTTGATTATAGTTACAGAGGTATTGCAGGAAATGATAGCCTTTTAGTCGCCCAAATCAATATCAGTGATATTAGAGGTTTAGTAATTACGACGCTTTTTAGTAAAACTATTTCAGAAAGTTATATTTCTCTAGGTTCGATTCCCAACGTTTATATTCAAAAGAAAGATGCTTATGTAGAATTGCCATATTCGGAAAATCACGGACTATTAACAATTACTACTAATGTCTCCAAAGGCACTTTTACTTTTTGTATTGATAACATAAGAGAAGTGCAGAAGTAAAAAAGCATTTTAGAAGTATAAGGCCTCTGCTTGACTAAACGCTACTAGTTCAAATAGAAATTATAATAAAGTAATTGATTTGTTTTTTTCTAAAAAAACTTCATCGCAACTATTCCACAGATCCCTTTCAGTAACATCAAACCATCCACATACACTAAATAATACATCAGGTTTCTTTTCATTCTTAGTTTGTAAGCCAACAAGATCATCAATAGAAAAGGAATGGAGTTTAATATGATCTTCATAAGAGAGAACTGGTGATTGTAAGCAAAAAGAATAAATCCGGTTAATCCTATCAGACTTAATGGAAGAACGATGTTGAAGATGGTGAACTGTAATCCTTTTTTCACCACAAATGTACCGAGTTTATTTTCTGAATCAGTGTTCTCATCCTTGATATCAAACATGATACAGAGTACAGAAATGAAAAGGAAATTCTTAAGAAATAGCCAAACGCTGATCTGACTGAGTTCAAAAATGGTTTTAGTTTCAACACTGTAAAAGATCAAGGGATAGATCGTGACTATACCTGCCCAGCAAAATCCAATAATGAAGGGTTTCAGCCAACCAATGGTCCGGAGATTGATTTTAGAATTAAAACCATAATACATGACTGCAAGCAATGGAAAAAGTATGATCAAAAAAAGCGACAAGATTGATAGTTGCTTTATTTGTTCTGAGTGAACGAGGATCATTCTTGTTGTAATAAGGATAATGATACTGCTAAGTACTATCTGACTCACTTTTATCAAAGCTTTATTTTCTTTGTACCATACGTCTCTTTCATTGGAAGGATAACCCGAACGGTCGGAGATATAAGCTTTGGTATAAAAGACGATGGAAGTGGATACCAAGATCAAATAGTATAATCTGTCATTTATTTGAAATTGCAGTTGAGTGGCAGCTTCCATTGATAGTGCAAGTAAACAGAGACCGTAGAAGTAGTTTGCAAAAAAGAATGATCTGAATATAGAATATAAAAAAGTGGACATTATTTGTCTCAATATACAAATGATATTGATTGAAATGGAATTTGTTGCTTGAACCGATCTATTTAAGTTTAAATTTTTCAGTCACAGAAAAAGAATCCGGATTACTTTT
>DAORJH010000350.1:0-3188 GCA_035438925.1 Bacteroidia bacterium
ATGAAAAAGATCTAGTTTGAAGCCATGGGGAATCACAACTACTTTTTTAGAGTCAACTTTTTCTTTATCGGTCAAAGTTTCCTTTACGTTTTCTGAGACTGCAATGATCTTTGTTGCTTTTTTATTTAAGTATCTGTCCCATTTAACTGCATTTGGATGATATTCATGATTCAAAGTGGCATAATGACGTGTATAAAATCTCTTATCGATTCCGGCCAGTCCTGCAGCGATAAGTCCAATGAATGATCCGTTGAATAAGTGTGTGTGTACGGCAACGGATCCATTCTTTCTTAAAAAGAGAAAACTTTTGAGTACTGCATGTGGCAGACTCCATTTGTTATGATATTCTATTCTTTGGTATGTAACAGAATTGCGAATAAGGAATTTTTCCATTTCGGTATCTGGTCCACAGATGAGAATGAAACTAAGCTCGATCTTCTTTTTATCAATTTCTTCAATGATCCATTCAAAGCCAAGTGCTCTGCTTACATCCGAGACCACGTAGGTTAATTTTATAGGGATTTCATGCAGCATTCAATGCCGAATATAATGAATAAAGTTAATTGGTAACTTAGTCACTTTAAGTTGATTTCTCAACTAGTTACCCTTATTAACCTGAATAAAGTTGCGTATTTAAAGTTTGAATAGTTATGAATTCATACATACAAAACCTTCTAAAGGATGCAAACCCCAATACAAAGTAAATTAGCTCAAAGGAGTGGTTTATTTGCAATTCTACTGAGTTTTAATAAAAATACAAATAGATTATTTCTTTTTGTCCAGAAAATAAAACCATGGGAGTGGCAGTAGACGATTACTGAAGATAAATGTTGCGAGAAAAATTATAAAAAAACTAATGGCTGTGGCATACACTGCTCCAATGGCGCCATAATTACTAATAAAAACGTAATTCAAAACCCCATTCAATAAGATACTGAAAACAGAAAGCCATCCGAGAAAAGAGGTCTTTGCTGTATAGAATATTACGGATGAGACGAGCAGATAAAATCCCCAGAATACATAAGACAAAGAGACCCAGTTCACATACATCATGCCTTCATGAAATTTTTCATTTATGAAGATCCTGAAGAAGAAAGGAGAAAGTAAGGCAATCATCAAAAAACAGAACATTATTAAAGCTATAAAAAGGTAACACATTTTAACGATCTGCGTTTTCGCTTCTTCAGTTGCACTGGTTAAACGCTCGTATACAAAAGGTGTGTAGAAATTTGAAAATGCTGTAATGGGAAGAAGTATCATACTTCCAAATTGGTATCCTATGGTATAAATACCTGCTTCATCTACAGAGATCATTTCTGAAATGAAGATCCTGTCACTTTGATTTACTGCAAATTTGCTTAATTGATGAAAAATCAACGGGAAGCCGAAAGTAGCAAGTTTAATCAGATCGTGTTTTGAAAAGGTAAAGTGCAGATAACTTAATCTTATTCCAAAGAACCAGATAGAGATGATTGATTGCAAAAATAAGGAGATTAGCCAGCCAATGATCCTGCCTTCCCATCCTTGAAAAACGTAAACGACCAGATAACACGAAAGACCAAGATCAAATACAGTGAAGGTAAGAGAGTAGAACATGTAAGCAATTGGTTTTTTGTGATTGATATAATAGTTTCTGATCTCTTCGCTTACTATGGTCATGAAACCGGTTAATGGCAGAAGAAACAAAAACAACGGTCCGAAGGTTGTTTCTTCTCGAAATGGAAATATCCCTGCAAGAAGAATGGTGATGAGCAGCGTATTTGTTATGGAAAGCCAGAAATGGGTGGAATACAATTTTTGTTGTTCCTTGAATTGCTTTTCTTTTTTGAAGAATTCGATCCAGAAAAATCCCTCTGAACTCAAACCAATGATCGGTGAAAGAATTAGAACATAGGTGCTGAAAAGTGCTGTTGTGCCGTAGTCTTTTTCTGAGAGATGACTGGTAAGTATGGGTAGTATAAGCAGATTCAGTAATGCACCGATAACAGAAGTAACAGAGTAAATTGAAAAACTATATAAGATCTTCTTGAACATAATTTACAGGAAACTTCAGAAAGAATTTCCTTTGCCAATTCTTGTTGGTATAAATATAGAAGAATAATGATGAAAAGAAAACGGAATACGTCGAAATTTATAAGGCTTGGTCTGTAAGAATCTCCCTTAGCTTCGATTCAGAGTTGCCTTCGGTGCTTAAAAAGTAATCTTTCACCACTTTTTCTCGGATCTTATCATCTATTTCTTTTAATTCGATTTTTTCGATCTGCCCTGCATTAAATTCGTAGATAGGAATGTATGCATCACTTAGCAGATCTGTATTTAAAGCCGGAATTGCGTTGAATAGAATGGTCTTGTTGTAAAGCATCGAGAGTGGGATCAGCCCCGAATTATGGATAAAAACGCATCCCTCACTGCCCATGATCAGCTCAAAAAGATCTCCTTCAGAAATGAATTCAACATCCGGCAACTGAAATTCTTTTGGGTCGGATCGTGGATGCAATTTAACCGTCAGTGAAAGCCCTTGCTTGCGAAAAAAGACTGAAAGCAACTGAATAAATTCTTTTCTTTGCTCTAAGCTGATCTTATTTCCGGGTATTTGTTCAAAGGGTGTGTCAAATAGAAGGATTCTCTTTTTTTTCTCCGGTAACTTACTACTCCTTAGTTTTTGAAAGAACTCATCAAATTGCGGATTGCCAATGTAACGGAGTTTTTCTTCTTTTATTCCATCTCTCTCTTTTATATAGCCACTATTTCTTTCTGTGAAATTGATATAGAGATCCGCTTGCCTGAATTCATATTGACAAGAACGCAGTCCTTTAGTGAGCCCTTGAAATTTTCGCAGGAATAATAATCGGAAACAGGATGGCCATACACTGAATTTCAGCTTCGATAAGGATGCCAGAAGAAAACGTACAGTCTGAATGGAAGATATTGAAATTTCTATTCCTGTGTTTTTCTCCGATCTGATCGTATTGGCAACTTCAAATGCCCTTCGCAAGCCATGTTCTAAAACAATGGTTCTGATGTTTTTCGCTCTCGCTGTTATAGTGAGTGCGATCTGATGAAAGGATTCTATGTCATGAAAAATGATCTGTGATGGTTTGATCTTGTCGAGCAACTCTTCCGGAGTGGAAAAGTCATTCCAGTAAATGACACGTAAACCCGGATAATCTTTCACCTTCTTGTATTCA
>DAORJH010000351.1:0-3187 GCA_035438925.1 Bacteroidia bacterium
GTCTCTGGTATCCATCATGATCTTACGCGGAGAAAGTTTTTTTCCGGTCATATTCTGAGGACAGGCACTGGTGCATCTTCCACATTCCGTACAAGTATAAGCATCAAGTAAATTCTTCCAACTTAGATCCGTTACATCTTTTGCTCCGAAACGTTGCGGATTGTTTGGATCGGTCTTTGCAATGTATGCCGGATCAAAATTTGGCGCCACAACATCCGTCACACTTTCCAATGTAGACAGTTGTCCTTTCTTTTTAAGATTGGAATAATAGGTATTCGGAAATCCTAAGATGATATGAAGATGTTTTGAATAAGGAAGGTAATTCAGAAATGCAAATACCATCACGATATGTCCCCACCAGCCTATTTTCTCAATTACATGAAGTGTTTCATGCGAAAGACCACCGAAGAACAATGGTCCAAGATGTGAACTTATAGCGAATCCGGTATTGCTGAGAACTGAATCAGCTCCATTCATCATAAAAATGAAAATGATAAGGACGATCTCACCCAACAAGATCAAATTCGCATCCTTAAAAGGCCAGCCTTTTAGTTCGGGCATATTAAATCGTGGAAGCTTTAAAAGATTTCTTCTTGACAGAAATGCGATCGTTCCGATA
This sequence comes from Bacteroidia bacterium, assembly GCA_035438925.1. Lineage (GTDB taxonomy): Bacteria > Bacteroidota > Bacteroidia > B-17B0 > Aurantibacillaceae > Aurantibacillus. The sequence goes on from DAORJH010000351.1 coordinate 620, forward strand.
AATGCCAGTACTGAAAGGATCTCAATGAAGCTGATCATGAAGGTGTAGAAACCACCCAGGGAATCGCTGAAGAAACGATGTGTTCCAAAGATCCCATCGACCACGATCTCTATTAATTCTATCTGCGTGATAATAAAAGCTGCGTAGAGAAATAAATGCAGGATCGCAGGCAGTGGTCTCGAAAACATCTTCTGCTGGCCCAATGCAACCAGGAGCATTGTCTTCATTCTCTCTGCGGAATCTCCTTCAACGGAATGTTCTTTTCCCAAAAGAATATTCCTTCTGATCTTTTTAATATTAAGGGCAAAAAGAACACTTCCGCCGGCAAATAAAAGAATGAATATTGTCGAACCTATCATAAGAGCTTAATTAGTCCTTCGGCTTATTTTTACGTTTTTCCTTCCTTCCAAAAACTGAGAAGTGAATATAACGCTCCGGGTTAATACGAAGATCTTTAAGTAATTTATCTAAGTCAGAAGAAGACTTATTCAGATTATTATACAGCGAATCATTCTTCGCCAGTTTACCCATTGTACCCTGACCCTCATTGATGCGTGTGATCATTGTATTCAACTGTTTAAGGGAGCGATCAGCTTCATCGATGGCTGATTTTAGTTGAGCTTTCGCCAAACTATCACTTATGTTGCTTAAGTTACTGATGATGTTATCAATCTTCTTTCCACTCTTATCGAGATCAGATGAAATGTTATTGATATGGGAAAGGATGGAAGAGATCTTTGCTTTTTCATTTCCTACAAGATCATCCAGCTTATAAGCAGTTTGCTCCAACGTGAGGATCGCCTTCTTGACACCTTCAATGGATTTATCCAAATTATCTCTTGTCTTTGCATTCAAAATAGAACTCACAACCGTGATCACGCTATCCATTGTTCCAATCAGGTTCTCAGCCTTTGCCTGAATTGGAGCGATGCGTTTATCCAGCTCCTGCTTAAATCCAGGTTCCAAAGCAGCTATGAGTGTGTCTCCATTCTTCGCGAATTCTTTTTGATTACTGAAAATGATCTCCACGGCCTTTGAGCCGAGAAGGTCTGCACTTACGGAACGGGCAATAGAACGCACCGGTATTTGTACATCCGAAGTGATCAGGAACTTTACGAGCACTTTATTCGTATCCTGTAATCTAATAAGGGAGATTTCACTGACTTGCCCCACTTTAAATCCATTCACAAGAATGGGACTTGCTTCTATTAATCCGTCAATTTTCGGATACAATGCGTAGAGATAATTCTTCTTCGTAAAAATATTAGATCCTTTCAGGAAGTTGATACCCCAAACAAAAGCAGCCACCGCACAGATAACTACCAAACCTATCTTAAATTCTTTACTTACTTTCACAAAAAAGTCCTGAATTTTAAAGCTTAAATATACGTATTTTTATTGATACAAATCCGGTGAACATGAATCAAAAAACCCCGAATGAAGAGCTGGGCAGGTTAGACAAAACAGCATTTAAAGCCTCTGATAAAAAACCGATCGCGGTAGTTCTGGATAATGTGAGAAGTTTACATAATGTTGGATCGGTTTTCAGAACTTGTGATGCTTTCTTGATTCATGAGATCTTATTATGTGGGGTCACGGGGCAACCCCCTCATAGCGAAATGGAGAAAACAGCTTTGGGCGCCACGGAAACCGTAGACTGGAAATACTTTTCAAAAACCAGCGATGCAGTTGAGTATTTAAAAGAGAATGGCTGGAAGATCTATGCAGTTGAACAAACGAAAAACAGCGTTTTGTTACAAGATCTTAAAGTCGCAAGTCAAAAAACAGCCTTTGTTTTTGGAAATGAGGTATATGGGGTTGATCAGGAAGTGATCGATCAATGTGATGGAGTGATCGAGATCCCACAAGCTGGCACCAAACACTCTCTGAATATTGCAGTAAGTGCAGGCATTGTATTATGGGAAGTTTTTAAAAAGATCAAAAAAAAAACATTTTTATTCCAATAGGAGTTTTCCTGTGCGAATGATCTTATTCTGAAAATCACTGGCCTCGTAAAAATAAATCCCCCTGCTGAATTTTTCAGTATTCAAAATAGACTTCGATTTCAATTCTTCTTCCATAACTGTTTCACCTAACAAATTCTTCAATTTGAATTGAGCCTGTTCTGGCCCGTTTATAATGAAGACGCGATCCGACGCAGGATTGGGATAAATTGTAATATTTCCACTTAATTGTTCTTCATCAATACCAGTACAAATCACAACGGATTGAGTAAAAACAGCCGAGTTCGAACAACTGCTTAACGTAATTCCGGTAACTGTATAGGTAGTATTGACAGTGGGACTAACTACAATTGACTGACCAGCCTGACCAGTATTCCATGAATAAGAGGAAGCGCCTGATGCGCTGAGTGTAGCAGAGAGACCTGAACAAATTACATTACTGGAACTTACTAATGTGATCGTTGGCGGTGGACCCGAAGAAACATTGATGAAAATAACAGAGCTATCTTTCTGATTGCAGGCGGTTGGATTCTTCACGGCAAGAGAAACAGAATAGATGCCGGCAGCCGTGAATGTAATTATCGGATTCAAATTCACGGAATTT
>DAORJH010000352.1:0-3152 GCA_035438925.1 Bacteroidia bacterium
CTTCAAGTAAAATGTGAGACCCACGGATGATCTTCCCATGTTCACTTTTCTGCTGATGACATAATCTGTTTTGTACATCGAGCGGGTCCCAAAACTGAAATTCTGTGAGAGATAAAGAGACATGAACTTCGTTAAGGAGTAAGAGACCCGAATTCCGGCATCTGCCAACAAGGTCATCTTTTTCATGTTACCTTGTCCATATTCAAAGGTGTTGTTATTCTGAGCTGACAATTCCTGCGAACGTAATTTGTATCCGTAAACGATCCCAAGCATTGGCTCCAGGGTCATGCGTTTGAAGACCGGGATCTGCCATGAGAGTTGTACAGGAATGCTGACGAAACGCGCGCTATTCTCATAGGTTGTAGGAGAGATAGTATCACCATTCACGATCACAATATTTTTAGTAAGCGTAGTGAAAACAGTATCGATAATTACATTGGAAGAATCATAGAGGTAATGATCGACCACCGTTTGTGTTTTTTTAGAACTTAATCCGTTCAGGTCAACACTGGATTTCACATCGAAGTAGCTCACACCGGCTTTGATACCCATTTTCTTAAACGTATATCCCAATAACACGGCTCCATTGGAGAGCGTGTATTTATTCGAAGCGTGTGCATCAGAAAATTGATCTTTAAAGTTAGCATCTGCTGATGATAAGAGACCGGGACGAGTTTTGTTGTTCATCATTAAGAAGGAACCTTCAACGCTAATGCTGAACAAGCTATTCTTTGTTTTAGGAACATCATCAATGGCAGATTTTACCTCTTCTGCTTTTTTCAATTCCTGAGCCGTTTCCTTTTTTATTGGATTTTTAGCGGGCTCTTCATTTTTTGTAAGAGATGTATCGCTCAGTGCTAGAATTGGATCCGGAATTTTTTCTTCCGGCTTTGATTTGGTCTCTTCGTTTGCGTTTTGTGTTGGAACAGCTGCGTTCAGGATCTTAGGATCTGTCTCGTTTTTCTTTTCTTCTTTTGAAGCTCCTAAAGAAAGGGACTGTTCCGGCACTGAATTCCCTTCTTTGGCAATGCTCTTCTTTTCTTCTTTTGTTTGATCTGTATTAGTTGATTTACCAGTTGCACCGGATGCAGAAAGGGTTTTGTTCTCTTTTATAGAATTGCTCACTGCTTTTGGAATTTTAGGAGTCTCTTTCGATTCAGTATTAGCGCCTTCTTTTTTTTCTGATTGCTTTTCTTTTACTTCCTGTGGATCTTCACTTTTCTTTCCTTCCTGTTTTTCCTGACTGCTAATTGGAGTAAGTGATCTGCCTTGCGTATTTTTTGTTGTCTTTGTTACAGTTGCATTTGTTTTGGATTCGGCAAGTGGAGTGCTTTCTTTGGTAGTGCTTTCTACTTTCGTTTCTTTGTTTGAAGAAGAAGAATGGCTCGTTTGATCTTCTGTTTCTTTTGTTTGTGCGACCGTATTTTGTTCTTTTGCTTTTAAATTAGTTTCTAGATTAGAACTGTTCGGATTCTCAGTTTCTTCTTTTTTAATTTCAGTTGATGTATTCTTTTCTGATTGTGCTGTAGGAATTTTATTTTCAGTGACGGTTTTTGAATCGGAAGGAAGAATGAAATAGGCAGTGGTAAATAGGGCAGCTCCACCTAGTACAATAAATAGCCATAGCAACCACCTTCTTCTGTCAGAAGACGTGCGTGAAACCTGGTAGGCAGTGTTCAGCTTGGCAAAATTTAATTTGACAGGCTCAACATCCACATCTGCCAGCTTGCGCTTAATAAGCTCATCATTATGCTTACGGCTTTCCATTGTTTTTTATTCGTTTCTTCTTTTTTTGTTATCAGTTCGATCAGTAATTTTCTTGCTTTGAAGTATTGGCTTCTGCTGCTTGCTTCCTGTATTCCCAGCTTTTCTGCTATTTCTTTGTGACTTAATCCGTCAACCAGATAAAGATTAAAGACGGCTCTGTATCCATCCGGCAACAAATTGAGGCAAGCTAAGATCTGTTCCGTTTTGATGTCTTTGTCTATTTCCTCTTCCTCTGTATTTTCTTCTGCTATATAGAGTTTATCTGCACTTTCAAATTTGATCTTCTGTTTTTCTTTCAAAAAAGCGATCGACGAATTAACGGCGATCCTTTTCATCCATCCTTCTGCACTTTCAATTTGTTTTAAAGAACTTATGTTGTGAAATATCTTGATGAATGTTTCCTGTAAGATATCCTCTGCATCATCTCTGTCTTTTACATATCTGCAGCAAATTCCTAATAAGGTTTTGGCATAACGATTGAAAAGGATCTCCTGTGCACGGGAATCATTTTTCTTGCAGGCAATGATTATTTCTTCTATTCTCTCCAATTCGTTTAAACAGCAGAAGCATGATCTGTTGTCATGCCCCTGCTATTGTAAATTTATTAATTAATCTTTGACAAGTCTAACCGTTTTTTGCACGTTTCCGTCGCTGAGACTTACCATGTAAAAGCCCTTGCTGTAATTTTTGCTTTCAATTTCTATCTTGTTCTCTCCTTCGTTCAGCTTTTCGGTTTTCTCAGCCATTTTAGATCCCATGATATCATAAACTGTCACTTTCACTTCTCCTGACTTTTTGCTGCTGAAACTGAAATAAGCATTATCACTGGTTGGATTTGGATAAAGGACCACAGCGTTGATGCTTTCTGCAGTATTGTTCTTGATACCGGTGGTGACAGCTTTAGGGTTTCTGATCCTTAGTGTGACCATTGCATTTTGTTCTGAGCTTTTGTTCAGGAAAGAGTTCACACATGCACTTGCTGTTGCTCCGCAAGAAACAGTTTCAGTAACGCATACATTGTACCATCCTGCTGCAGAGTAGGTGTGAGAAGGATATAATCCATTGCTGAATGAGCCATCACCCCAGCTCCAGGTAGCACCGATCACATTCTGATCATAGGTTGCATTTCCATACCAGTTCAAGGCAACTGTGTCCGGGAATAAAGCTACACTTACATTGGCAGCGCAAGGATTTTGATTTAAGATGATGCTGTCGCAATATGAGCAAAAGCTGTTGTTAAGTGAATCGGATGCATAGATGCACACATAATTGTATGAAGAACTAGTGTTTGTTGAAACTGCAGTTGGACCACTTGCAAAGGAAGGTGAAAAATACGGACCGAAGGACCAGAAGATCTGAGTTAAATTAGTTGTGTTGGTACAAGT
>DAORJH010000353.1:0-3148 GCA_035438925.1 Bacteroidia bacterium
AGTGAATTTCTGGACGGAATCATTGATGTTAATTTCATCAATTTCACCTATTCCATGAATACGCTGCAGAAATACACGCATTATTCCCTTTTGTTTCCCCAACAAAATCTCAAATTCACACAAATTGGAAATTTCATTGCCTTGGTCTATCTAAATGGAGACAGAAAGTATCTAGTACTAAGCAGAAGATTCATGGTCTTTGATAATAAAGTGAATATCGGATATAGCTTCCGTCAATCCATGGGCGATGATGAGCAGTTCAGTAAACAGCATCTCGATTTTAAGATCACTTATGCGGGTTATAATGTCACGAATCCCAATACCGACCTGAAAGTAACCATCCTTCAGAATAACAGATGGGATAATGCCGTTACAGACATCAAACCAACTTTTATGGGAGGGAATGAACTCACTTATTCCCTTGATGACGCAAGTACTTTTTCGGGCGGAAATGAATTTCGTTATTTTGATATTCGAAGCACACGATTTCTTACGGAAAGAGTGAAAGACGTATACAGAGATGATAAATTGATGAATCATGCCAAACTGATCGATGAAGAGAACAGGGCAGTGAAACCATACATCTTTTACAATGATTTTAACGGAGGTTTCGTGATCAGAAACAGAGAAAGTTCAGGAAATCAGGATGTGGAAGCGGATTATATTTATGTGGATTTCTTCATGCCATATAAGAATCCGGAATCAGCCGGTAATTTTTATATACTAGGTAAATTATGTGACTGGAGATTGAATAACAGCAGTAAAATGTCGTACAATTACAAACGAATGGGTTATGAAAAACAGCTTTATTTGAAACAGGGTTTTTATAATTACCAGATCGTGCTTAGTAGCGATGTAAAAAAAGGTGGTGATGAAACTGTAATTGAAGGAAGTCATTGGGAAACCGAGAATGATTACAATATTCTTGTTTATCACCGTAAACTGGGAACTTATTATGATCAGCTGATCGGTTTTAAAAAGATCAATTCTCTTAAAAAGTAAGTGGATCGATAATAGAATGTAACTAATGAATAAGGTTTTACTTTCAATATTTGTCATGTTTTGGGTTTGTTTGTCGTGCCCCTTACTTGCCCAAGAGTTGAATCTCGAACAGCTCCGGAAGTTCGCGATCTCGAATTCTGAAGCAATTGAAAGCAGTTTACTAAAAGCAGGATGGAAGAGGCATAATTTGCAAATGGTTCCGGACAGTAACCTCGTAAAAAGAAGCTGGGAAGTGAATGTTTCAGAAGAAGGAACTAAATCCTATTTACTTCATTTCGAATTTTCTTCAGATACAATCGAGAACTATGCAGTCTATCAGTTCTCCGACAGGGCGCTTTTTGGTTCCTTTAAAAAACAATTAAAGAATGAAGGATACAAGTTGCTGTCAAATGGCAAGACCAGGAGAAAAAGCAAAGTGAATACCGAAGATATACATAAAGAAAAGGAGGAATTCTATTATAACGAAAAGTCCAAGTCAATGCACATTGTGAAAGAAGTGTTTTACTATGGCATGTTTTCTTTTCTTGTTTATTCATTCCGGCCTGAATCCAAGTTCGTAATGAATACATACAACTTATTTAAAAAATAGACCTTTTTTTCTATCTTTACCACATGAAACAGTCATTCAGTGGTTCGCTTATCGTTCTAATTTCCATCCTATGTATAAAAATTCATGCACAAAGTATTACGTTGAAGCAATTGCAGCAGTTTGCTGTTACTTCTGCTGATAGGGTAGAAGAAACACTTTTAAAAGATGGGTGGAAACGTTATGCCATGCAGATCGTACCTGATAGTAATCTAGTAAAAAGAAGCTGGTCAGTGATGGTGAAGGAAGATGCCACAAAATCATATTTGATGTATTGGGAGTTTTCAAAGGATACGACTGAAAATTACATGGTGTATCAATTCTCCGACCGAACACAATATGATAATTACAGGAAGGGACTGAAGAATGAAGGATATAAATTATTAAAGGAAAGCAAATCGTCAAAAAAGAACAAACAGAAGCAAGACAATGTTTCCAACGATAAAGTAGATAATTACTATAATCAAAAAACAAAGACACTGGTGGTGATAAAAGAGGTTTTCACCTATGGTCTTTTTTCTTTCTTGACATACGCGTATCGTCCGGGTTCGCAATATGCAGAGAACCTCTATCGCAATTTCCAGAAGTAGCGAAGCATAATTTCGTATCTTTGAAAGATGCGCGTACTCCTTTGCACGCTTAATGCAAAATACATTCATGTGAACACAGCCATTCGCTTGCTGTATTCATTGAATAAGGATTCCTTTCCTGGGTTGGAATGGAAGGAATTTACCATTAAAGAAGATCCTGATCACATTGCATCTGATTGCGCTGCCTACGACATTGTCGCTTTCAGTTGCTATATCTGGAATATCACACAAACACTGGAAGTTTGTCGTCGCATCAAAGAAAAGAATCCTACTTGCAAAATTTTATTAGGTGGACCAGAGGTCAGTTATGAATACGAAGAGATCCTGAATCTTCCCTGCATTGATTTTATCATAGCCGGAGAAGGTGAGATCCCTTTTTCACAATTTCTTAGCAATTTTCCGAAGATAGAATTTATAAAAGGCCTGGCATATAAAACAGATGGCAAGATCTCCTTCCTCCCTTCGGCAGAAACTTTCGATCTGAAGAACTATGAACACATCATGCCTTATGCTTATGATGATCCTTCCACATTGGCAAATCGAGTGCTGTACATAGAAACTTCGAGAGGCTGTCCTTATAAATGTGAATTCTGCCTAGCCAGTCTGGATAATGCAGTTCGTTATTTGCCCGATAAATATATAAAGGACACATTACTTTATTTGATGCAGCATGGTAAGACCATCAAATTCCTAGACAGAACATTCAATATTAAAAAGAACTTCACGATCGATATTTTCGAATTCATTTTAAAGAATAGGAGGGAAGGAAATATATTCCAATTTGAGATCACAGCGGATATTTTGCATCCCGATATCATGGCCTTCATCCTGGCAAAAGTTCCGGTCGGCATTTTTCGTTTTGAGATCGGAATTCAGACAGTGAATCAAAAGGCCAATCTGGATGTGAAGCGAAAACAGAATTTCCTCAAAACTAAGGAGATCATTTTAAAGCTGCAGCATAAGATCGAAA
>DAORJH010000354.1:0-3148 GCA_035438925.1 Bacteroidia bacterium
ATAATGCTGTACGAACCACAGCCCTGATGCAGGCGTTCATTCCGGGCGAATCTCCACCTGAAGTAAGTAATCCAATCTTCTTTACCATGATACTAATTTAGGGAAATATTTTTCTTTCTGTTCTATTTGATATAGGCTTATAGGAATTAATTTAAAATTTATCATTCACCATTTAAAATTAATAGGAGTCTTTATACTAACTTTACAGGATGGGCAGGATCCTTGCAATAGATTATGGAAGTAAAAGAGTAGGTCTGGCTGTGACCGATCCTCTGCGAATGATCGCAAGCGGACTTACCACAATACACAGCAAAGATCTGATCACTTACCTGGAGGAGTATCTGAAAAAAGAGAAAGTTGATGAAATCGTAGTAGGAGAACCCAAGAACTTAATGAATAAAAAAAGCGACTCTGCACGTTTCATTGATCCCTTTGTAGTACATCTCAGCAAAAAGTTTCCGGATGTGAAAATTGTGCGTTACGACGAACGATTTACTTCTGCTCTTGCACATCAAACCATGTTAATGGGAGGGGTGAAGAAAAAAGACAGACAGAACAAAGAAACAGTTGATCTGATTTCAGCGATCATTATTTTACAGGACTACCTTCAGTTTCTCGAGACAAGATCCTGATCTTAGTTGAAGGTTCCAGCATCCACCTCTTTTATGAACTTGATCACTCCATTCATAAAGATCTTCTGATCATCCCACATGGAAAGATGACTTCCATTCGGACAAAATAGAAATCTTCCTCTTTGCACCAGTTTACTTTGTTGCTCCATTGCTTTTGGATCCATGGTGTCGTATTTGGCGCCGATCATGAGTGTTGGTACTTTTATTTCTTTCAACCTGCTTTTCACATCCCAGTACGTGAGTCTGCCACTGATGCCAAATTCACTCGGACCTTGCATCAAGGTGTAAATTTCTCCGTTCACATGTTTCATCGCACGATTCAATCCGTCAGGCCATTCTTTTAAACGACAGATGTGTTCGTGGTAAAAATGAGGAATCAATAATTCCATGTAACGAGGATTAGAAAAATCTTTTTTTGCTTCGAGTGCTTTTATTTCACTAAGAACTTCCGGCTGCATTTGTTTAGAGAGTACTTCTTCAGCATACTTTCCATATTCCGGTGCGCTTGCCATCATGTTTGAAATGAGCAATCCTTTCAGGTTGTTCTGGTATTTTAATGCGTACTCCATTCCTAAAATTCCTCCCCATGAATTTCCAAGTAAATAAAAATTAGAACTATCGGCACCAATGGCTTTTCTAACTTGTTCTACTTCTTCCACAAATCGTTCGTTGGTCCACAAGCTGCTGTCTTTGGGCTGATCGCTGTAATAAGAACCTAATTGATCGTATTCATAGAATTCAAATCCTTCTTTTAAAAAGAAAGTCTCAAAACACTCCATGTACTCATGCGTCATGGCCGGTCCCCCATGCAGCAAGAGTATTTTAATTTTGGGATTTGTTCCGAATCTTTTGGTCCAAACTTTAAATACGCCCACCGGAGTTTGGATTGGGATCATTTTTATTCCAGCCGATTCAATACTGTCGTTATAACTAAAATAGTCTTTCAGATCTGTGTTATCACTGATTTTTGTTTCGTTGCATTGAACAAAGATCAAACTGATGAAAAAAATCAGAATGGCACGCATTCTTGTATAGAAATAATTTATTCTACCCATAAGACCATTCCTTTTAAATATTCTCCTTCCGGAAAATAAGGTATTACCGGATGATCGGGTGGTTGCTGCAGGTAATGCAGGATCTTCACATTCCTTCTGGCTTCAATGGCGGCAGCTGTGATGGTGTTGTAGAATAAAAATTTATCTACCACGCCACTGCAACTGAAAGTGAATAGTAAACCATTGGGTTTAATGAATTTCAAAGCGGTTGCATTTAAGCGTTTATAGGCCTGAACAGCATTGTGCTTACTGTCACGACTCTTAGCAAAAGCAGGAGGGTCCAGTACAATGATATCGTAAATGTCTTTTTTGTCTTTTAAGAAATCAAATGTATCCATGGCAAAACCTTCGTGATTGGAACAGCCGTTCAGTTCAATATTGGTATTGCAAAGTTCAATGGCACTTTTACTCACGTCCACCGAATCTACTCGAGTGGCTCCGGATGTGCAGGCATAAACCGAAAATCCACCTGTATATGAAAAGGTATTCAAAACCGATTTACCTTTACTGTAGGTGCCTAGTAAATTTCGATTGTCTCTTTGATCGACGAAAAATCCGGTTTTTTGTCCATTTACAAAATCAATTTTGAACAAGTGACTATTTTCTTTCACAATGACTTCTCCTGCACTTCCCTCCAGAAATCCGTTGCTAACGCGATCAGAAAATTGTTTCGGAAGGGTTTCGGCACTTTTATCGTAAATGCTTTTGAGTTCGTTGCCGAATATTTTTTTCAATGCATCCGTAATATTTTCTTTCTGTAAATAAACTCCCCAGGAATGCGCTTGTAGCACCAAATGTCCGTCATAATGATCGATGATCAATCCGGGCACTCCATCACCTTCGCCGAAGAACAAGCGACAAACATTCGTGTTTTTATTCAGTATATGTAAAGCTTTACGGTAGGCGTAGGCCTTACTTATTTTCTCGAACCAGAATTGCTGATCGATGTTTGTTTTTGTGAATGAAATGATACGTATCGCAATGCTTCCGTTCGCAAAATAACCGGTGGCTAAATATTGATTTTGTGCAGAATACACTTCAACAATTGTACCTTCTTCTATTCCGTCCTCTTTTTTGTGAATGGCTCCTGAAAAGATCCAGGGGTGGAATCGCTGTGGTGATGTTTCTTTTCCTTTGTGTAAGGTGATCTTTGGATAATTCATGTTCGTATATGGTATTAGGTTCGTGTCCTGGGCTGAATCAATTCGGCCTTAAGCGCTAAGTTCGATAGAATTATCTGAAATATAATTTTTGAAAGCAAAAAAATTGTTTTAATTTAAATCCCTCAAATAAAGTCATATGATCGAAGTTAATCAGGTATACACACATGAATTCAAATTCTCTCAGGAAGAAGTGAATCAGTTTGCTCAGGTAACGGGTGACAAGAATCCTGTTCATACGGATGCGGCTTATGCTGCTACCACTATGTTCAAACGTCCCATCATGCACGGTATGTTAAGT
>DAORJH010000355.1:0-3133 GCA_035438925.1 Bacteroidia bacterium
GATGAATTGAAATACAGTCCTGATAGTACCTTTGAAGTAGCAATTTCTTCAGGCACATTTTATGTTGTGATGCCGGCAAAGGGTTTTTATCATATTCGAGGTGATGCCAGTAAGAATGAAGGTTTGACATTATTCAGCTTCGGAAATTCTTTTCCCGGTATAAGTAACAGTGATGAAATGATAAAAGCAACTCGCTATCTGATGAACAAAGAAGAATATGATAATTGCATGAATGCAAGCGATCAGAAAGTGGAGATCGATAAATTTTGGTTGACGATAGGGGGAAGTAATGAAAGAGCAAAAGAGTTGCTTAAGAAATACTATGGGAGAGTGATGGAAGCAAATAAATTGTACAGTCATTATGCGCCCGGATGGAAGAGTGACAGGGGCATGATCTATATTGTTTTTGGCAGACCGAATTATCTATATCGAGGATCAAAGACAGAAACATGGGTGTATGGACAAGAAACCAATCCAAACACTTTCCGTTATGTATTTACAAAAGCAAATAACCCTTTCAGTGAAAATGATTACATCCTCACCCGATCGCAATTCTTCAAGGATCACTGGTATCAGGCTGTTGATACCTGGAGGCAAGGCCATGTTTATTTAAGTCAGGATAGGTAGTAAGTTATTGACAATTAATTATTTATACAAATAACGATTCCCTTTCTCTATTCACACCTTAATGATTGTTAACTAATTGTTAATGGCCGGAACACTGTTAAAAATTATGCTATCTTCGCGTATAATCTAAAAAACAAATAAAAAATGAAAAAATCTACAAAATTTCTTAGTGCTGCATTCATGTTCTTAGGCTTAGGCGTTTTCGCTCAAGCTCCTGTTGTTGACTTCTCATGGACTCCAGCGAATCCATGTCCTGGTCAAACAGTTCAAATCACCGGATCCGTTACTTCAGGAACTGTTACCTCTTGGGGTTATAGTTTAACCGGAGCTTCTGTAACAAATACTTTGGTTCAGAGTCCGGTTGTTACATTTACAATGGGTGGTGCTCAAACGGTAACACTTATTGCATTAAATGGTATCACTCCAAGTTTACCTGTAGCTAAAACGATCTCTTTAGTTGCTAATCCGGTAAACGTTACTTCATCTAGCAACACTATGTGTGCTGGTAGTTCTGCAACTTTAACTGCTACAGGTGGTACTTCTTATGTATGGGCTCCGGTTTCTTCAACTGTAGCAACTGCAGTGATCTCTCCAACTGCAGCAGGTAATGTGAATTATACTGTTAGTGCAACTGCTTCAGTTTGTCCTGGTTATACTTGGACTACTGTTTTCACTCAAACTGTTGTTAACTGTACAGGAATTAACGAGCAATCAAATGCATTGTCATTTGGTTTGTATCCTAACCCTGCTGCGAATGAAGTGTCTTTAGATTTCAATAACAATTCTGCAAAGAACGTTGTTGTTTATGACATGACTGGAAAAGCAGTTTTAACAGTAAACAGTAATGAGGCTGTGGTTAAAATGAATTTATCTGCACTTAGTCAAGGTGTTTATTTCGTGAAAATTCAGTCTAACAACAAGACAGAAGTTGCGAAACTTATAAAAGAATAAGAATAATCTTAAAACTTTTCAAAACCCTTCCATTTTATGGAGGGGTTTTTTTTTGAGAGGATGATTAATGCTTAATTTAGTACCACTAAAAAAAAGACAATTATGGCATTTGAATTACCAAAACTGAATTATGCATTTAATGCATTAGAGCCGCACATTGATGCGCGTACAATGGAGATCCATCACGGAAAACACCATCAGGCATATGTAACCAATTTAAATAATGCAATTGCAGGGACAGATGCTGAGAAAATGAGCATTGAAGAGATCTGTAAGAGCATTTCTAAATTCCCGATGGCTGTTCGTAACAATGGTGGAGGTCATTTCAATCACACTTTATTCTGGGAGATCATGTCGCCGAAAGGTGGAGGGGTTCCTTCTAATGAAATTGGAAAAGCGATCGAGTCTGAGCTTGGAGGATTTGATAAGTTTAAAACTGATTTTACTCAAGCAGGAGCAACTCGTTTTGGAAGCGGCTGGGCTTGGCTTTGTGTAAAGGCTGATGGTAAACTTTGTGTTTGCAGCAGTCCGAATCAGGATAATCCTTTAATGGATATCTCTGAATGCAAAGGCACACCTATTCTGGGAATGGATGTTTGGGAACATGCGTATTACCTGAACTATCAAAATCGTCGTCCGGATTACATGACCGCGTTCTTCAATGTGATCGACTGGAACAAGGTGAATGAAAATTACCTGAAAGCAAAAAAGTAAGAGGATCATTTTTGATCTATATGATAAATCCCCTTCTGTTGAAGGGGATTTTTTTTTACCAGATCTCGAATGTTTCGTGGATCACACCTTTGAACCATTTTTCTTTCCCCCATCTTTTATTCATTTCATCTTTCATTTCGGGAATGGTGTATACTTTCTTTTTCTTGGCTTGCACAAAAGTAGCAGGAGGAGGAGTAAGGATCTCTACTTTCTTGGCAAAATAAATGATACCTCCGTCTTCGGTGGCTAATCCTAAAATCGTTCCCGGTAATCCGTAAAAACTTTCCGGTCCTGTTCCTGTGGTCAGATCATAACTGAACCAGGCATAAATGCGCGTACTGTCGTTCGCTTGCCATAAAGCTTTTCTGCAATTGTATCCTGCGATCTTTCTTGTACTTTCAGTGATCTTCCATTTTCGTTTGAACAAACTATCAGTAAGATTCAGCTCTTCGCCCCAGAATATTTTTTTTACAAATCGTTTTTGGGTATTGAAATTCTGATAAACCGTGTTCTTCTGCGTCGCCCATTCCAGATCTTCTTTTAGTTCACTGTCAACCGGTTTAAAAAGGGAGACGGTATCATTGAAGTAAAGTTCGAAGTAATCGATCTTGATCTTGTTCTCTTCCTTGATCCATCTTTTATAATCATCTCCTTTGAATTTTTTATAGAGATTGGTCTTTCTTTCAAAAGTAATTTTACCGGCAGTGATCTGCGCATTGAGATCAAACGAGTACCAAAAACAAAGCAATATTAGCGTTCTAAAAATCATCTTCCTCCTGTTCTTCTTTTTGGCTGGTGAATTTATAGATCAATCTGAATAAAAAGAAACTTTTGATCACCT
>DAORJH010000356.1:0-3110 GCA_035438925.1 Bacteroidia bacterium
CGTGGGGCTTCATCGGATCTATCTCGGAACTGCTCCTTACGTTCCGGTTGTGTATGTCGCCAGTCTCGGTGGAGTTCTTGGCATTCTTCCTTTCATCGATTTTTGCGTTCTTATTCTTGACAAGGATCCGGATCGATACCTGAATAACAAAAAAGTATTTATGTGGGTCAATCAATAAACGATGTGTGGTATCACCGGTATAATTGTAAAGAGAAAAGGAACGATCGATCTTGTCGATAAGATCCGTTCCATGAATCGTGCAATTGCACACCGTGGACCGGACGGAGAAGGCTATCTCCTCGTATCTGCTAATGAGAAACCAATTCCTTACTCAGGAGAGAATTTAGCGAACAATTCTTCTTTCAAGTCGCCTTATATTCCAAGTGAAAAGATATTGAATGCATGTGGAGAACATTCGATCGCATTGGGACATCGTCGGCTTTCCATCATCGATCTTCAGATGAGCGGACATCAACCCATGTGTGACACAACTGAGAATTATTGGATCGTTTTCAATGGAGAGATATACAATTATATTGAGCTAAGGGAAGAATTAGTCAAGAAAGGTCATCGTTTCGTTTCTAAAAGCGATACGGAAGTAGTGATCGCGGCTTATAAAGAATGGAAAGAAGATTGCGTGAATCATTTTGACGGCATCTGGGCCTTTATGATCTACGACCAAGAAAAGCAGATCTGTTTTGCATCAAGAGATCGTTTGGGTGTCAAGCCATTCTATTATGTAGAAAACAATGATTTTTTTGCATTCGCTAGTGAACAAAAAGCTTTTGTAAGAGCAGGACTCATCAAAGGTCAAACAAATGAAAAGCAATTACACGACTACTTGATCAATGGAAGAGTAGAGGATGAAAAAGATAATTTTTTCAATGAAACAAAGGAGTTGTTTCCCGGTTATACACTAACTTACCATTTAAAAGAACATCGTTTCAATCTTAATCGCTATTATCATTTAAGTGAATCAAAAGCGAATGAGACATTAAGTGAGAATGAATTAACGGAAAAGATAAGAAAGGCATTAGAGCATTCCATTCAATTAAGAATGCGAAGCGATGTGGAAGTTGGAACTTGCCTTAGTGGTGGAATAGACAGCAGTGTGATAGCCGGCCTGATGAATGCTATTGGTAAGCAAAGAATCCATTGTTTTACTTCTATTTTCAAGAGTGAAAGTTTTAATGAAGAGACTTACGCTGACGAGGTAGCAAAGAGTATAAATGCATTTCATCATAAAGTGGAACCTGATGCTTCTTCTTTTCTAAATGACATGGATGCATTGATCTATTCTCAGGATGTGCCGATTTGGGATACGAGCACGTACTCGCAATTCTCTGTCATGAAACTTGCTTCCGAGAATAAAATAAAAGTTGTTCTTGACGGGCAGGGTGCTGACGAATTATTCGGAGGCTATCATCATCATTACATTGCAAAATGGAAGAGCTATCTGCTTGAAGGAAATTACAGTGAATTGTTTCGCGATATGAATGATAGCAAGATCAGTATTCCTCGTCCCTATCTGTTTTTCGCAAAGGAGAAAATAAAAGAAAGAGTGAATCCGAATTTAAAAGATCTTTCTCGATTCTTTACTTCTGAATTTATTCGATCTAATGAAGTTGTAAATTCGGTTGTTTATTTTGATTCGGTTAATAAGCAACAGATCCATGATATTGAAAAAGCCAGATTGAAATCTTTTCTGAAATGCGAGGATAGATGCGGGATGTGGCATGGTGTTGAAAGCCGAACTCCTTTCAGTGACGACGTAAATTTGATGGAGCTGATGTTCTCTTTTAACGGGAATAAAAAAATAAAGAAAGGAGTGTCAAAATCTCTCTTGAGAAATGCATGCAAGGACCTTCTTCCGGAAAGGATCTATAAAAGATACGATAAGAGGGGATTTGAAACGCCAATGAAAAAGTGGATGAAACAGCTTTATCCTCAGATACTGGAAGAGCTAGGATCAATAGAGAAAGGGATCCTTCGTCAAGATCTGGTTTCAAATATTCGCATGGATGACGATAAACACATGCGAATCCTATTCAAACTATTGGTTTATTCTAGGTGGAAAAAAGTATTTTCTACTTAATCCTTTTTAGTTTCCTTTTTTGAGTCTTCTTCTTTCTTCTTTTCCTTCAGAAATCTGAATTGAATTCCCAAACTAAAACTCCAGCCGGGCAATCCACTGAGCTTATAGGATTGATCTTTGTTAAATTGTTCGTTATTGGAGTCTAAGCTTGGATAACTGTAAAATGGGAATGAAAGTTTACCATTGAATCCAAATCTTCCTATGTACAATCTTGGATTCAAATAAAAAGAATAAGAAAGTCCATTGTCCCATAGTTTGGTTCCATCTTTATCTCCGGTATTGAATTTGATGGACGATAATCCTATATCACTCCCCAAGATAAGATCAAATCCTTTAGAAGAGTAGGGGTGATAGTTCAATTGTAATAGTATATCGCTTGATTTTATACTTTCTCCACTTTTGGTACTATCATCATCTACGAAGTAATTACTACCTCTGTAACGAATCCCCAAGCCAAAATTCCTATGCAAGCCGTATTCAAGTCCGAAATGGTAATTAAAGTTACCTGCTTTATCATTTAGTAGAGTGTCCTTACTTGTATTTTTATCATGTACAGATAGTTTTGTATTGTAAATATCAATGCCTCCATTTGCATCAAATACCAATGCATTTTTATGAAATGATTGCGCGAACGAAATCGCGCTACTAAATAGGAAGAGAAGTGCTAGTTTTTTCATGTTATATTCCTGTAACCTTGAATTCTGTTCTTCTGTTCAGTGCTTTGTTTTCAGGACTGTTGTTTGGAACTTTAGGTTTGGTATCACCGTATCCTTTAAAACTCAATCGAGTCGATTGAATCTTTCCACTGGAAACAATGTAATCGAACACAGCTTTCGCACGATTAGCTGAAAGAGTAAGGTTTGCTTTTTTATCACCATCACTGTCGGTATGCCCACTCAATTGAATTTTTACTGAGAGATTAGAAGCAAGAAAGGAGATGAGTTTATCTAATTCAGCTTTGCTTTCCGGTTTCAGATCCCATTTGTTCACATCAAAGAAAACATTCTTCAATTCT
>DAORJH010000357.1:0-3107 GCA_035438925.1 Bacteroidia bacterium
CCGTGTAGAGATGTATACCCAACACAGTGCGATCGCATTTTACAAAGCCTGTGCAAAACATGATTGTTATGTGGAGACACACGGATATAAAAGTTATGCGTATTTATTCTATTCAGACAGAAGACCGGAGCATCATATCCATCCGGGTCAGATCGCCTATATCAAAAAATTCATTGATGAACGAGCGGGAGCTGGAAAGATACGTTCCGTGTTTTACGCCAATGCCTATTGCAATTGGATGAAATACGAAAAAATTGATAAAGCGGGTTATATTGTCTGCAAGATCAATGATGAAGGACCAATGCAAGATGATAGCTTTTACAGAAAGCTTTATGAGTTGAATGGATACAGTTTCTGGGGACGAATTCATTAAGATGTAACTGACATTTGGTCGCTTTTTTATTCTGGCATAATTTGTGATTTTAGTATATTTATAGGACTATCATATGACATTTAAAGACTTAGACGATTTGAGGATGCCGGGTGGCACTGAGGAAGATATGGACTTTATTCCCCTGCTCAGCAGTGAGGATGAAGATACCATGAGGAACGAAAAGATCCCTGATATACTGCCAATATTACCACTTCGTAACACCGTTCTGTTCCCGGGGGTTGTCATTCCGATCACAGTTGGAAGGGACAAATCCATACAATTGATAAAAGATTATAATAAGGGAGATAAGACCATTGGTGTAGTTGCACAAAAGAGTGATTTGGTAGAAGAACCGAATGCGGAAGATCTTTACAAAGTAGGAACGGTTGCAGCGATCATTAAAATGTTGCGAATGCCAGACGGGAACACAACTATCATAATACAGGGTAAGAGGAGATTTACGATCGATGAATTCATCCAGACAGAACCATATCACAAGGCAAAGGTGAGTGCTTTCAATGAAGAGAGGCCTGAGAAAAGTGATAAAGAATTTCAAGCCATCATTTCCAATTTAAAAGAGACTTCTGTACAGATCGTAAAACTTTCACCGAATATTCCAAGCGATGCGGGATTTGCGATCAATAACATTGATAGTCCGGCTTTTCTTGTCAATTTCATTTCTTCTAACATGAATGCGAAGACGGAAGAAAAGCAAAGAATGCTGGAAGTTCCGGATTTAAAAGAAAGAAGTTTGCTTGTTCTTGAAAATCTGAATAAGGAGTTTCAAATGCTTGAATTGAAGAGCCAGATCCAGAATAAAACGAAAATGGATCTGGATAAACAACAAAGAGAGTATTACCTGAACCAACAGATCAAAACAATTCAGGAAGAATTAGGAGGTACGAATTTTGAACAGGAGATCAGTGGATACAAAGAAAAATCATTGAAGAAAAAGTGGAGTGAATCGGTAAAAGAAACTTTCGATAAGCAGTTGTCCAAATTGCAGCGAATGAATCCGAATGCCGCTGAATATGCCATTCAAACGAATTACATTGAATTAATGCTCGAACTTCCATGGAATGAAGGAAGTGAAGATAATTTCGATCTGGATCATGCGCAGACCATACTGGATGAAGATCATTTCGGACTGGAGAAAGTGAAAGAGAGGATCATTGAACATCTTGCCGTATTGAAATTAAAAGGGAATTTGAAATCGCCCATCATTTGTCTGTACGGACCTCCCGGCGTTGGTAAAACTTCATTGGGAAAAAGTATTGCGAAAGCATTGAACAGAAAATATGTTCGAATGAGTTTAGGAGGATTGAAAGACGAAAGTGAGATCAGAGGACATAGAAAAACTTACATTGGAGCCATGCCAGGTAGGATTTTACAAAATCTTAAAAAAGTTCAATCCGCCAATCCTGTTTTTATATTAGATGAAATAGATAAAGTGGGGAATGATTATCATGGTGATCCTTCTTCAGCATTATTGGAAGTTTTGGATCCGGAACAGAATTCAACTTTCTACGATAATTTTCTTGAAATGGATTATGATCTAAGTAAGGTCATGTTCATTGCGACTTGTAATAATCTGGCAAGCATTCAACCGGCCTTGCGCGATCGTATGGAGATCATCGAAGTCAACGGTTATACAGTAGAAGAAAAGATGGAGATCGCCAAACGCCATTTGATCCCGAAACAGGTAGAAGAAAGTGGCATCAAAAAAAGTCATCTCAAGCTGAGTGATAAGATCATTGAATACATCATTGATAATTACACTGCAGAAAGTGGCGTAAGAAACCTGGAGAAGAGGATCTCCAAAATTGCGAGACATATTGCTGTGGATGTTGCAAAGAAACAGGATACAGATAAATTGAACGAAAGTGAAGTGGTGAAGATACTCGGACCATCTCATGTAAAAGATAAGTACCAGGGCAATGATATTGCGGGTGTAGTGACCGGTTTGGCATGGACACAAGTTGGAGGTGACATACTTTTTATTGAGACAAGCTTGAGTAAAAGTAAAACACCTAAACTTACGTTGACAGGAAATCTTGGCGAGGTCATGAAAGAAAGTGCTGTGCTGGCCCTTGAATTTTTAAAAGCGCATCCTTCCTTAATAGATTTGAAGTCGGAAGATTTTGAAGAGCACAGCATTCATATTCACGTTCCGGAAGGAGCAACACCTAAGGATGGTCCAAGTGCAGGTATTGCCATGCTCACTTCAATTGCAAGTGCGTTCACAAAACGGAAAGTGAAGAAAGCAATTGCCATGACGGGAGAGATCACTTTAAGAGGAAAGGTATTGCCTGTTGGTGGAATAAGGGAAAAGATTTTGGCAGCTAAACGCGCCGGTATAAAGGAGATCATTCTTTGTGAGGACAACAGAAAAGATGTAGAGTATGTGAATCAGGATTATTTGAAGGGACTCACTTTCCATTATATAAAGCAAATGGAGGAAGTTCTGGAACATGCATTGCTCAAAGAAAAAGCCAAATATTGATTTTTGAAAAAGGTTTTGATACTTACTTATTACTGGCCTCCTTCGGGAGGAGCCGGTGTACAGCGCTGGCTGAAATTTGTTAAGTATCTGAGAGAGTTCGGTTGGGAGCCTGTTGTGTATACAGCTCTGAATGGAGAAATGCCAGTTATCGATCCTAGTCTAGAAAAGGACATTCCCGAAGGGATTACTGTTTTAAAGAATCCGATCTGGGAGCCTTATTCCATTTACAAG
>DAORJH010000358.1:0-3100 GCA_035438925.1 Bacteroidia bacterium
TACCTTGTGATCATCATTGATTAAGAGTAAATTCACAATTTTAAAAACCCGTTCCACAGAACGGGTTTTTTTTATGCTAAAAAGCTAAATTTTTAGTCTTTCTATCTAATTGGTTAATAAAGCGTGATAAACCCCCGGTTATTTTAACAGGGAATATTGCCTATGATAGTAACAGATGACTAAATTTGTGATACAACTTTAGGGGTGTCACAATGTGGCTGAGATCATACCCTAGTACCTGATACGGGTCATACCGTCGGACAGCGAAGAGAGATCGCCGTCGCGAGAAAGATAAATACAAATTTATTTTTTCTCGTTAGGAAAAAGTTATCGCAGTTCACTGCATACCATTTCTAAAGTTGTCATTATTGAAATGGAAATTAGCCTGAATAACGAAAACAGATCGATCAACAGTTCCAACCTGTTAACACTTCTAACAGAAGTCCTCGGAGAAAAAACGAAAGGCACTGCTGTTGCCGTAAATGATAGCGTTGTTCCGAAAACAGAATGGGATAAATTTGAACTGAAAGAGAATGACAAGGTGATCATCATCAAAGCGACCCAGGGTGGCTGATAAAGATGATCCATCACGAATGAGAAAAACTGAAATTAATTTGAAATTATATAACTATAAGAAATGAAAAATAAAGATACAAAACCAAAGCAGGAGGTCATCAGTTGTTCTCCTATAACCGGCTCAAAAAAAATCTATGTGGATGGAAGTATTCATCCCATTCGTGTGGCGATGCGACAGATCGACCTGCACCCTACCCAACATGCCAATGGGAAGACAGAATTCAATCACCCTGTTACTGTTTATGACACAAGTGGACCTTATACAGATCCGAACATCAAAATAGATATTAAAAAAGGAATTGAAAGACTAAGAGAAAAGTGGATCCTGGATCGTGGGGACGCGGAAGTATTAGATGGAGTTTCTTCTTCGTACGGTGATCTGAGAGCGAAAGATAAGGATCTAGACTCATTGCGTTTTGAACACATCCGAAAACCCATTCGAGCCAAAAAAGGAAGCAATGTGAGTCAGATGCACTATGCTAAGAAAGGTATCATCACGCCTGAAATGGAATACATTGCCATAAGAGAAAATCAAAAATACGATGCACTCAGCACTCAGTTGAACGGACAGTTTCAATTATTATCACAACAACACAAGGGAAATTCATTTGGGGCGAATACACCGAATGGCATCATTACACCTGAATTCGTGCGTCAGGAAGTAGCTGCAGGAAGAGCGATCATTCCGAACAATATCAATCATCCGGAAAGTGAACCCATGATCATTGGAAGAAATTTTCTAGTAAAGATCAACGCGAATATTGGAAACAGTGCGGTTACATCTTCCATTGAAGAAGAGGTGGAAAAAGCAGTTTGGGCTTGTCGCTGGGGTGCAGATACCATCATGGATCTTTCAACCGGAAAGAACATCCATGAAACAAGAGAATGGATCCTGCGTAACTCTCCTGTTCCAATTGGTACAGTTCCTATTTATCAGGCCTTGGAAAAAGTAAATGGTAAAGCGGAAGACCTTACATGGGAGATCTTTAAAGACACACTGATCGAACAAGCAGAACAAGGCGTTGATTATTTCACCATTCATGCTGGAGTTCGACTGAAATACATACCACTCACTGCAAAAAGGATCACAGGAATTGTTTCCCGTGGTGGATCCATCATGGCAAAGTGGTGTTTGTCTCATCACAAAGAAAATTTCCTATACACACATTTTGAAGAGATCTGCGAGATCATGAAAGCTTATGATGTCGCTTTTTCATTGGGTGATGGTTTGCGTCCGGGTTGTATTGCCGATGCAAATGATGCAGCGCAGTTCGGAGAACTGGAAACTTTAGGAGAGTTAACAAAAATTGCTTGGAAACACGATATTCAAACAATGATCGAAGGTCCGGGACACGTTCCAATGCACCTCATTAAAGAAAATATGGAAAAGCAATTGCAATACTGTGATGAGGCTCCATTCTATACATTAGGCCCTCTTACAACCGATATTGCCCCGGGTTACGATCACATCACCTCAGCGATCGGTGCTGCCATGATCGGTTGGTATGGAACAGCGATGTTGTGCTATGTTACTCCAAAAGAACATTTGGGATTACCGAATAAAAAAGATGTAAAGGATGGTGTGATCACTTACAAACTTGCAGCACATGCGGCAGATCTGGCAAAGGGACATCCGGGAGCACAATACAGAGACAATGCTTTAAGTAAAGCCCGATTCGAATTCAGATGGGAAGATCAATTCAATCTTTCGTTGGATCCGGATACCGCAAGAGAATATCATGATGAAACGCTTCCGGCCGATGGGGCTAAAGTGGCACACTTCTGCTCGATGTGCGGACCTAAATTCTGTTCAATGAAGATCACGCAGGAAGTAAGAGAGTTTGCTGAGAAAGGAATGAATGAAATGAGTGAAGAATTTAAAAACAAAGGATCTCAAATTTACAGCTGATGCATCCCGAATTGATCCTGATCAGTAATGAATACGATCTGCCCTATGAATTGCAGATCATACATGCCTTATTTGAAAATGGTTTGGAACGTTTTCACCTGAGAAAACCTTTGTGGGATATTGACTCACAGCGTTTTTTTCTTGAAAAGATAAAACCCGAATTCAGAGAAAGGATCTCTTTGCACCAGCACAATGAAACTGCAAGAGAATTCGGAATTAAATTGCTTCACCTCCGAGAAAAAACCAGGATTGAAAATAATTTCGTAAAAGAAAAAGACATGCATTACAGTACTTCTTTTCATTCCCTTACCCAAGCAGAAATTGAAAGTAAGGACTGGGAATATTGCTTTCTTAGTCCGGTTTTCAATAGCATTTCAAAACCAGGATACAATGCATCCTTTGGAGAAGACCTGATCATTGAGAATAAATACAAGAATATTTATGCATTGGGAGGAGTAGATCTTTCGAATATCAACAAAGTATTTGAAAAAGGATTTTGTGGAGCAGCGCTGTTGGGAAGCATTTGGTCTGAACCTGAAAAAGCAAAGGATAATTTCTTATTATTTAAAAAAGAATGCAACAAGAACGTCCATACGTATTAAGCATGGCTGGATT
>DAORJH010000359.1:0-3091 GCA_035438925.1 Bacteroidia bacterium
ATAGAAACGTGGGAGAATAAAAAGTAAAATATAAATCAGCTGATGTTTAAATTTTTACTTTTTATATAGTTATTGTATTCGTTGATCAAAGCAGTATAGAACAAGGTTGCTATTTTTCTTGCTCCTTGTGGACTGAAATGAATATAATCAGTTGCGGCCAATTTTTCATCCACCCAACCCGGCATTGAATTTTCACCTCCCATGCAATCATACATATCAAAGAAAGCGCAACCCGATTCGAGTACCACTTTTTTGATTGCATCTCGCGTATTCTCCAGTTGCGGGTGCGTTACATAATCAGTTCCTTCCTTCACACTCATATCTGAAGGGCCAATGAAAATAATGCTTGCTTGTGGTGCTAATTTTTTAACAATAGAGATCTGCCCTCTGAGATACCCTGCATAATTCACCGCCATGGTAGGATCTTTAATACTTGGCAAAGCATTTCCGCCGAATTGGAGAATAATAAGTTTCACATTCAGATAATCATAGAATTGTTTCAATTGTGAAGCATTGATCTGATGGTAAAAAGTTCCACTGCTCCCTCTCAGCGCAATGTTATCAACGTATACGCCATTATCACTTTCGAGTGAAACGGCATAAAGATCCGGACTATCTTTCCCTGTAAATTTAAAACTGTGTGTCAATGAACCAAGCCCGACATTGTATTCTTTCACTCTAAAAAATCCTCCTGCTTCCAGACTATCTGCTCCACTCAAAGCAGGCCCATCAAAAAATTCACACCATGTCTTTGTTTGTGCACCACCATAGAACAATTTTACTTTTTTGTATTTGGTAGCATTGGCACCACCCAATTTAGTTGTGGTTAATTTGATATCAGAAGAAATGCTGGAAGAAGTATCACTTATCTTTTTATAGGAGGCGAAACGCGTAAATCCGGCGAGTACTCCATAATTGGAATGAAGCACGCGTTTGTCTTTCGCCGTAAAGACATTATATCTGTCGAAACCGGCACCGGCCTCCACTTTATTTGTTATGCTTGGAGAGATTGGCATGAGTGAAAGCAGACCCGGTCCCTGTCCCCCGAATTGTCCTTGAAACTTTAACCGAAGATAATCGGTGATACGATCTCCTTCGATCTGACTATCACCGTAATGAAGTACGCGAATAGAGCGAGGATTCTTCTTAAGCTCGATCAAAGATTCAAAGAAATTATAGAGTGTGCTTTTGTTTGTGTATTGCAATGAGGTGATCAGTTTTTTCTTTACTGTATCTTTCAGCAGCACACCGGCAGTGGTGGTATCATTGAGAGCAAGCGAATCCAACGAATTAGCTTGTGCAATTATTGCACTGATATCCTTCTTGTGCGGATGAACTGCGAAAACCTCACTTAATGAAGGGAAGCTAAGTGTGATTTTATCAGAAATTCGGATCCCTTCTTTTGGAAAGGTAAAACTCACTAATCCAAGCACAGCGAAGAGCAAAACGGTAAAAAAGAGGCTATTCTGCGGTTTATGCATCTTATAAAAATAAGGCTAAATGAAGCAATGTTCCGGCACAACTCGAATAGTTGTTCACAACGAATTTTGAATAATTACTGAGCAGATATTTGTAATTTTAAGCTGTCATTTCTTCTTCAGCCAAATACCTTGTTATCATTACCGGCCCTACAGCTGTTGGCAAAACAGATATGGCTATTCAGCTAGCCAGATTGTATCAGACAGAGATCATTTCCTGTGATTCACGTCAGTTTTACAGAGGATTGGATATTGGAACAGCAAAACCGGAAATGCAAGAACTTGCCAGTGTCAAACATCACTTCATTAATAACAAAGAACCCAACGAATTGTTTGGAGCAGGAGATTTTGCACGCGAAGCAAAACTTTTACTGGATGCATTGTTCTTGAAAAACAAAATTGTGATCATGGCTGGCGGATCGGGCATGTACATTGATGCGTTGGTGAATGGCGTTGATGAGTTTGAAGATGTGCCATCTGAATTCAGAGAGCGCTTGAATGCGGAATTTGAAAAGAATGGTCTTGAGTTCATACAAGAGAAACTTAGAAATGCAGATCCTGTTTATTTCGAAAAAGTTGATCGCAACAATCCACAACGCATGATCAGAGCCTTAGAAGTGTGTGAATACACTGGTAAGCCCTATTCTTCTTTTCTCTCCAAGAGTCGTTCAGTAAATCAGTTCGTGCCTATTTTCATTTTGCTGAATATGGATAGGGAGAAGTTATATAACAGGATCAATGAACGGGTGGAGAAAATGATGGAGAAAGGATTGCTGGAAGAGGTCAAAAATTTAGTACCATATAGAAACCACAACGCATTAAAGACAGTTGGCTACAAAGAACTCTTTGAATATTTAGACGGAAAATGCAGTCTGCAGGAAGCAGTCAATGCTATCAAGCAACATACGCGTAATTATGCCAAGAGGCAGTTAACTTGGTTTCGGAATAAGAATGAATCGGAGACCTTTGATCCAAGTGAAATAGAAAAGATCAAGGCTTACTTAGAACTAATTATAAAACATGGCTAGGTTCGTTTCTTTATTTCAGGAATACCGTCAACTCGAGAAGTCTGTTCTCAATGTGATCATTTCTGAATTTTTTATTCAGATGGTGAATGCAACTTTCATGAATATACTTCCCTTGTATATGCTAAGAGAAGGTTTTTCAAATGAAGAGATCGCCATGTTCATTACCTTTCGATTTATCGGTGTTTTTATTCTTGCCATTCCAATGGGTAAATTCATCAGGGGGAAGAAATTACTTCCTTTATTCTATGTTTCTAATATCTGCGTTCCTGTTTTTGGCATCGCCATTGTTTTCGCCATAGCGTTCAAACTAAAGATTCTTACTATCATTTCGCTCTTACTTTGGGGAGCTTCCTTCACTTTCATGCAAATACCCATCGCTCCTTTTGTCCTAAGAAACTCTTCTCCCCTTCACCACACAGCAGGAATTTCATTGAGCTATAGTACCTGGAGTTTTGGTGGAATTATAAGTGGGATCCTGATCGCAGTGCTGGATCTGATTGATCCGGTATTCTTCAACGAAAAACTCATCCTTCTCCTTTTTTCAATTATAGGATTGGGAGGTATTTTTTTTCTGAATAAAATAAA
>DAORJH010000360.1:0-3090 GCA_035438925.1 Bacteroidia bacterium
CATTACCGATAAGTAGAACGGGACGTTTAAGAAAGGTGTATTCATCGAGGATCAATTTTCGGTATTCCTTTTCGGTTGATGGTTTAGGATCCAGTGTTTTGTATTTCAAAGCTACACGACTGAATAGCGCTTCATATGAACCACTTTTTTTCTTCATTTCGTCTATCTGTGCCGGACTGATCTTATGCGTCTTTATTTCCTGAAATTCAAAGCCTTTCTTTTCGAGTCCAAGTTCTTTTATTATTCGTTGATTCGTCTGGCAGTTGCTGAGGTGATAAATTTTCTTCATGACAATTGTGTATTTTTATAACGTGAAATTACAATTTATTCCAATTCTATTGATTTTAATGATCAGATGCGCGTATGCGCAGGATTTTAAGACAGAATGGGAAAAATTTTCGAAAGAAATGCAGGGAAGCACTTTACTTCCTGTAAAAACCTTTGAGGAATTTGAAAAGAAAAATGAAAAACGGTTCAATGAATTTCCTTCGGAAGGAATGAAGTTCTACGGTCATTACGCCTATTCACTTCTCAATGAAAAAGATGATAAAAATGCACTGGAAGCGTTAAAGTATTGTTACCATTATTCCACTCTTTCCACAGATACAACATTAAAGGCAATAGCTGTCTATCGTTTTGGTGATTACTACCGACTTATAAAAAACTTCACGGAGGCGGAAAAATACTATGCCAGCTCCCTTGCCCCTCTGGCTGCAATTATCGGAGCATCCAGCAGAGAATACTCCGACATCTATTTCGAATACATGACAGTATTGATAGGATTGGGAAAGTATGTGGAAGCAAAACCTGGAATAGAAGCTCTTCTTTATTATTACAAGACCTTAGACGGTGAAAAAAGCAAACATTATTTGGAGCTCACTTCGTTGTATGCAGACATTCATAAGGCACAAGGCGACTATGAAAAGAGCATTCAATTATTGAAACCATTGGTTGAACAATCCGTTTTTTTGGACTTAAAAGACACATCCACTTACCTTTCCACACTAATTGATATCGGTGATGTTTATAGGGAGTATGGACGATACAATGAGGCATTATTCTACTTTAAAAAAACCAAACAAGAGTATTACAGATTGAGATCAAAAGACGGCATGTTACTTGCGAACATTGAGAACGATCTTGCACTTTGTTATAAGATGAGTGAACAGCTCAAGGAGTCAGAAGAATCATTTGATATGGCTCTTCGCATCTATACGCAGGAAGGAAAAGAACATTCTCGTGACTACTGTGTAACTCTTAATAATAAAGGAGATCTCTTTAGAGAATTGGGAAGACATGGCCTTGCTTCCGAGATCCTCTTGAAGTCTCTGTTGATACAAAAGCAAAATGCTGATACAATCTCCAGAGTATACGCCAATACACTCAATAATTTGGGACTGGTTTATATGGACGCCGGCTACTATGATGAAGCATTAAGGAGAACAGAACAAGCCAGAGATCTATATGAGAAATTGTTAGGCAAAGATCACCAATATTACGGTAACTGTGTAAATAACCTTTCTTTTCTGTATATGATGAAGAATGATTACAGAACAGCGCAGGAGTTCAAGCTGAAAGCACTCAATATTATAGAGAAGAGTACCGGAAAAAACAATTTCCGTTATATCACTTTTTTGATCTCGGCTGGGGGAATTGCTATGCACTTGAAGGAACTTCCACAAGCAGAGGGAATATTGAAGGAAGCTGTGTTTTTATCTGAAAAGAATTTCGGAGTCAATCACGAACTCACTGCAAGGGCTAAACTTCTATTAGGAGAGGTACTTGCAGAAAAAGGAGATTTTGAAAATGCTGCACTCTCTTATACTTCTAGTTTGAATGCTTTTGTGAAACAGATCGATTCTTACTTTGATTCGATGAGTGAAGAAAATCAGGCTCATTATTTTACATTGTTTGAGCCGGCGTTTCAAAGTTTCAATCTCTTTTTACTCAACTACAGGTTGAGTCAACCAAAAAAGAATATTGATGATTTGATAAGATCGGCTCTGAGCTATCAACTTCTTCTGAAGTCCATGCTTGGGAGAAATGCAGCAGCCTTGCAGCGAACGATCAATACATCATCTGATACAGAACTTAAAAAAGTATACAGTGAGTGGGTAAAGGTTAAGAATCGCTTGATCAATATTACAAAATTCAATTCTGATGTAAATGAAGAGAATGAACTGGTGAAAAAAGCATCTGAACTAGAGGCCATTCTGAAAACAAAAGTTGGAACGGGTTTTAAAAAATCTAATTCTGATTTTTACGCAATACAAAAAGCTTTAAAAATGGAAGAGGCTGCACTGGAAATATTCAGGGTTCATGAAAGGATAAACGACTCAACTTCTTTCGTGAAGTATGGAGCAATGGTCATCAGAAAAGATAAAGTCGTTCCTGAATTAATTGTTTTGAAGAACGGAGGGGAAATGGAAGGTAAATCATTCGATCATTATTCGAATTGTCTTGAAAATGATCTCACTGATTCCATTTCGTATGCTGTGTATTTTGAAGCGATCGAAAAGAAATTGAAAGGCATCAATCGTTTATACGTTTCAGCGGACGGAATTTATCAGAAGATCAGTCTCGCCGGTTTAATGGAAAGTCATTCCGGAAAATTCGTTGCAGAGAATATTTCTGTGGTCATGGTACCCAATCTTTCTGGCATTGAATCAAGAAATGATGTTGTTCATACAACTGATTTTAGCGCAGCTCTTTTTGGTTGTCCTGATTTTGAGTATGATTTTGTCAATGGTAGAACTACGAAAGAAGCAATCGCAGGTGTAGTTGCAAAAAGATACGGATTAAGCGGGTTGAGTCAATTACCCGGGACAAAAACAGAAGTGAATAATATTGCTGCATCTTTGAAAGAAGCAAAGTGGAAAGTAGAACTTTATACAGATGAGAATGCAAGTGAAAAAAATGTGAGAAAGCAGCATTCACCAACCATACTGCATATCGCAACACACGGATATTACCTTAGTGATATTGAAACAGAGAATGAATTCTTTCTTGGATTTGAAAGTAAGAACTTCAAAGAAAATAGTTATTTGCGATCCGGTATCTTATTGGCAGGGGCAGGGCCCTCAAGCAATG
>DAORJH010000361.1:0-3079 GCA_035438925.1 Bacteroidia bacterium
TTTTCATAAACAACACTTCCTCCACTGCCACCTAAGGTAAAAGAGGGACGGATCACTAGAGGAAATCCAAATTCCTGAGCAATGCTTTTTCCTTCGAGAAAAGATTTAGCGATCTTGGAGGGAGCCATTGCCACGCCAATTTCGTTCATTCTTATACGGAAAAGATCACGGTCTTCGGTCACCTTGATCGCATTGACATCAACACCGATCATTTTCACATTATATTTCTTCCAGATTCCAAGATCCTCACATTTCATTGCTAAATTCAATCCTGTTTGTCCACCCATGGTAGGAAGCACGGCATCAATTTTTCTTTCTTCAAGAATTTTTACAATGGATTTGACTTCCAATGGCCATAGGTAAACGTGATCGGCAGTCACCTTGTCCGTCATGATGGTTGCAGGATTGCTGTTGATCAGGGAAACTTCAATTCCTTCTTCACGCAGACTTTTTGCAGCTTGTGAACCGGAATAGTCAAATTCGCAGGCCTGTCCGATAATGATAGGACCTGAACCAATGATGAGAACGGATTTTATAGAGGTGTCTTTTGGCATAGAAAAATTTTAATCGTACACAGCAGAAAGTTGGTCATTCAGAAAGCTAATTCATTTGTAAAGAACTGTAAAATTTTAAACTTTCAACTTTTAACTGTCTACTTAAACTCGGCAAAGATAGAGGCAAGAGCATTGATATAAAATAAAAGATATTGACATGCTTTCAGCAGGCAGCAAAATGAGAAGAGCGATTGTGTAGAATTGAAAAATGAGCAAAAAAAAACCCGAAATGAAAATTTCGGGTTAATGGGAATATTAGTGAAAATGATCAATCGTGATGATGATTTCCTGAATCTTCTTTTTTACCTTTTGCTTCAGCTACCACTATATTTCTTTCGTGGTGATTAGTTCCATTGAGGCCATCAATTGCAGCTTGTCCTTCAGCATCATTCGGCATT
The DNA here is from genome assembly GCA_035438925.1 of Bacteroidia bacterium. Taxonomy (GTDB): domain Bacteria; phylum Bacteroidota; class Bacteroidia; order B-17B0; family Aurantibacillaceae; genus Aurantibacillus. Next base: position 953 of record DAORJH010000361.1, read on the forward strand.
TCAACAAAGCCGTAACCTTTGCTTCTGCGTGTTTCCTTATCTTTAATAATACGAACACTAGCTACTTCTCCGTATTGAGCAAAAAGTTCACTAAGAGCCTGCTCTCTAACCTTAAAGCTGATATTGCTTACAAAAATATTCATAATTTACTTTTAGAATGTTATAGTAAAATTAGATAAAAAATTCAAGTTTCCAAATAATTTCTAAAATATTTTAGCTTCCAGACTAATTTCAACATTTGCGTCTTTTGGCAGTCTGGCAGCCTGAATGGTAGCTCTGGCTGGAAAGTCCTTCTTAAAATACGAGGAATAGACCTCATTCACATGGACGAAGTTATTCATATCATTCAGGAAAATGGTGGTTTTAACAACGTTATCAAAGGTACATCCTGCAGCTTTAAGGATCTCGCCTATATACTCCATGACCATTTTGGTCTCTTCTTTGATAGGGCATTTAATCAACTGCTTGCTTTGTAGGTCCATAGCAATCGTTCCGCTCAAGTAGAGGTTATCGCCAACAATTACTGCTTGGTTATACGGACCTATAGGGGCAGGTGCCTTATCAGTATTCACTATTTTTTTCATAAGAATTGCTTAATTAGTTAATTAATTAGTTAAAACAAATATAATAGAAAGTTTTAAATAGAAAAAGAAGCTAAATCCAATAAGGGGAGTCGGATATTTTTATTTTTTCAAGGTTTTTACCCTGTAATAACTTATCAGCAAAAAGCCGATAATGAACAGAAGAAGTACGATGAATTTCTTTTGTTTCTCGGCCAATTCCAGCTCCTTGTCTTTTTCAAGAACCTTATTCTCTGTCAAGTAAATCTTGATTTCGAGCTCTAGATTACGGGTTTTTTGAGCAAAAACGTTTAAAGAGTCGTCGATCTTTTTAAATGCCAATTGATATTCGAGAGAAGCTTTATAATCTTTTGTCTGTTCGGATAATTCTGCCAGTGTTTTAAGTATCTCTCTTTTGGTCTGTGCCGAATGAAGGGAGTCGGCGAGAACAAGTGCTTTGCTGTAACAATAATAGGCACTGTCCTTTACTCCCGAACCGGAGTAGACCAATGCTTTTGAAATCCATGTATTCATGATGCCGTTCCTGTCATTGTTTGCTAAAAAGATCTCCATGGCTTCATTAATCTTTTCTTCTGCCTTTTGTCTGTTATCATGCTGAAAAAAGATCTTACCAAGTGTAAGTAAAGAGCTGGCAAATTCGGAGGACATGTTATTCCGCTTGAAGATCTCTCCCGACCAAAGCGTGTTGACCAAAGCGCTGTCGAAATTATTCTTTTCAAAGTAGATCCTGCCTTTTTGTTGAAGGGTGAATGCATATGATTTAAAATCTTCCTTCTTCAGATCATTCTCGCCCTTTATATTGAGATAAAGCAGAGCTAGTGGATATTTTTCTGTTTTGATAAAGACAGAACCAAGCATACCTGCGATCTTGGCTTTATCTTCTTCATGTCCGTGTTTCAAAAAATAATCATAGGTTTTGATGCCATATTCACCGGCAGCCTCATACATTTCGTTGTTTATGAGGAAGTTCACGAGTGCGTCGGCACTTTTTCTGTATCCAGAATGAAATTTGATTTTTTGAGCAACTTCCAGGGATTGGATAAGACAGAAAACGGTTTTTTGTATATCGGTGTTGCCACTTTGTTTTGCCAGTAGATAGAATTTCTGTGCTTTTACGGTATCATCTTTCATGGCAAGTATCCTTGCCACAGCAGTATCAGCAGCAGTTTTGTTCTTCGCAGTTAAAATAAAGGACTGCAAAAAAAGAAAGAGCGATATGTAAACGGATAATTTCAAGTTACGAAGTTAAATCTTAATTCCAATAACGCAAACGTCATCTATTTGATCAAACTCTCCCTTCCATTCAAAGAATCTGGCTTCGAGTTTTTCTTTTTGGATATTCATTGATTCTTTCGAGATTTCGAGTAAGAGTTGATCAAGTTGCTTGTACTGGAATTTTTTGCCTGACCGAATGATCTTTTCTGTGCCTGTTGCTGGGTGAGAAACCGGGCCTCCGAATTGATCCGGGAAGCCATCGGTGTACATGTAAATGCTATCTCCTTTTTGAAGTTCAGCTGCAAATAGCCCAAAATGATCCGATTTCAAG
>DAORJH010000362.1:0-3070 GCA_035438925.1 Bacteroidia bacterium
ACATTTGAATATTCCAAGTCTTGATACAACTAAGAATCTGGCTTCCACTTTATCTCCGAATGTAGTGAATGGACTTTTGAAAAAAGAATTGGGATTCAAAGGATTGATCTTTACCGATGCACTCAACATGAAGGGTGTCGCAAAGTATTTTGAGCCCGGAATAGTTGACGTGAAAGCACTCATTGCCGGAAATGATGTTTTACTTTTCAGTGAAAATGTACCAAAGGCGATAGAGGAGATCAATAAGGCGGTAAAAACAGGAAAGATCAGCAGGGAAGAAGTAGATGAACATTGCAAAAAGATCCTTCGTTCAAAATACCGTTTGGGCTTGAACAAGAAACAAGAGGTATCAACCAGAAATCTTTTTAAAGAATTAAATAGCGATAAAAGCTATGAGTTAAATGAGAAATTGGCTACTGCTGCCATAACTTTGCTGAAGAATGAAAATAATTTTCTACCATTACGTTCACTTGACAGTACACGAATTGTAGAAGTTTCATTTGGGATCGACGAAGAGAATTCGCTTTACACCAGTTTTAAGAATTATGCTTATGTAGAACATGTCGGGTTAAAACACGATGCAAAAGCAGAAGAGATCGCTGAAGCTTTTGAAAAGATCAAACAGGCAGACAAAGTGATCATTCAGGTGAACAAGGCTACCTTGAAGGCAGAGAATTTTTATGGAGTGGGAGCGCAAAGTCTTCGATTGATGGATTCCATTGCGCAAATGAAACCGAGTGTGTTGGTCTTGCTTACTAATCCTTACCTTCTGAATAGTATTTCGGATCTGGATAAATTCAAAGCTGTCATCATGGCTTACGAATACATGCCTTCCTTGTTAAGGGCATCTGCAGCTGCGATCATTGGGATCAATAAAGTTGACGGTAAACTTCCGATTAGTACAAAATTATTTCCTGCAGGAAGTGGTTTGATTCAGGAGCCGATTTCTCCGGCAAAATTGAATATGGCACAGGCAGAATTCTATAAAAAGAAATTTGGTGCAATTGATAGTATTGCGTTATGGGGAATTCAGGAGAAAGCTTATCCGGGTTGTCAGATCGTTGCCATGAAAGACGGACAAGTGATCTATCAAAAGTCATTTGGAAAATTTACTTACAATTCAGATTCAAAGGATGTGGATAACGGAACCATTTATGATCTTGCCAGTTTAACCAAGATCTGTTCTTCTGCTTTAGCCATGATGAAATTAAATGGAGAAGGAAAACTCGACTACACACTTTATCTTGGTGATCTTCTTCCATCCACCATTGGAACTAACAAAGAAAAGATCAAGATCGAAGATCTGTTGACGCATCAGGCCGGACTTGAAGCCTGGATCCCTTTCTATTTAAGGACACTTACTAAAAAAGATTCCTATAAACCAGGATATTATTCGCATAGTCCCAGTGAGTTGTTCCCGACACGTGTTGCGAAAAGATTGTATGTGGTAAAAGGATTCAATGACACTATTTTCAACAGGATATTGAATTCAAAGGTTGAAAAGCAAGGGAAGTATCTGTACAGTGATCTTGGCTATTATTTTATGCAGCCGATCATTGAGAAGCAAGCCGGAAGAAAATTGGATGAATACGTAAAGGATATCTATGTGAAAATGGGACTTTCTTTGACCTATGAACCACTAAAGTATTTTTCAAGTACACAGATCGCACCTACAGAGAACGATTCAAAATTCAGGAAGCAGATCATACAGGGACATGTGCACGATCCTGGCGCAGCTTTGATGGGAGGAGTAGCAGGTCATGCCGGACTTTTTGGAAATGCTACAGATGTTGCGAAATTAATGCAGATGTATTTGAATAAAGGAGAGTGGTCAGGTAAGCGTTTACTCGATAGTAACGTGGTAAGTGATTTCACCGGATGCCGTTTTTGTCCGGGCAACAGAAGAGGATTGTGTTTTGAGAAACCTGAAACAGATGATAAGAAGGATAGCCCCGTAGTTTCCGATTGCAGCCCGCAAAGCTTTGGTCATAGTGGTTTCACCGGAACATTTGCCTGGGCTGATCCAAAAAATAAATTGGTATACGTATTTTTAAGTAACAGAGTGTATCCGGATGTAGATCCAAATAAATTGGCTAAATTGGGGATACGTGGAAAGATCCATAAAGCGTTTTATGAGGCCGTAAAATAAGCAATGAATGGAATGATTTATATTTAAAGGAATTGAAATTTAATGAAGTTACTTCTGCTCACGCAATATTTTCCTCCAGAAACCGGAGCTCCACAAAACAGATTGTTTGAGTTGGCTATTCGATTGAACAGAATGGGAATGGACATTACTGTACTTACCGCGATGCCAAATTATCCACAGATGGAGATCTACAAAGAATACGCTGGTTTGGACTACCATTATGAAGAAATGAGTGGTTTGAAGGTACATCGTTCAACTATTTATGTTTCAACAGATCGTTCTATCATCTCTCGCCTCAGAAATTATTTTTCTTTTGTGATCTCCAGCAGAAGAACTGCCATGAGTAAGTTAGGCGATTTTGATTTGATTATGTGTGAATCACCTCCTTTGTTTCTTGGTTATACGGCCATGTATCTTGCTCGCAAGAAAAAGGCAAAGTTGATCTTTAATGTGAGTGATCTTTGGCCCGAGAGTGCTGAGAAGTTGGGTGTTGTGAATAATAAATTCTTACTTAATAAAGCCTACCAACTCGAAGCGAAGATCTATAGGAGATCAGATCTGGTTACAGGACAAACACAAGGTATCTGTAAGTCAATTGCAAATCGTTTTCCCGGTGTGAAAACTTTCTGGTTGCCAAACGGAGCCGATCTTTCTTATTATGATCCTGCCAAAATTGAAAAAGGGAACTGGCGAGAAATGAATGGCATAAAAGAAGAGGATCATGTTTTTTTATATGCAGGAATTGTAGGAATCGCGCAAGGTTTGGAAGTTATACTTTATGCTGCTGAAAGATTGAAGTCTGATAATTGCGTCTTTGTTATCTTAGGTAGTGGTCCTGAAAAGGAAAGATTGATGCAGATCAGTCGTGATGCAGGATTAAAAAATGTAAAATTCCTTGATGCTGTCGGAAAGACCGAGATG
>DAORJH010000363.1:0-3066 GCA_035438925.1 Bacteroidia bacterium
TAATTCATTTGCAAAGGTTTCTTTGTGAATATTTTTCAATTTCCAGTTGTAATAGTTGGCCATTTCGAAATTCTTTTTAAGCTCATAAAGCGTGGCGAGATTGTTATAGATCGCTTTCAGATCAGAATTATACACATTGGTGTCAGTATAAATCAGAGCTTTATTCAAATTTTCAATTGCTTCGTTTTGTTTTTTCTGATTCATGAAAATTGTAGCCTGGGTTTTATAGGCATCAGCTTTATCTACGTTAGTGCCATACTTTAGCTTAAGTTCAAATGCCTTCTTAAAATAGTCCAATGCTTTCTTGCTGTTTTTTTTGCCTTGATAAACACTTCCAAGATTATTGTATGTTTTTGACAAACTCAACAGATCATTGTCTTGTTTATTCAGTTCTTCCACCTGTAAAAGATAGTTCTCAGCCTCATCGTATTTTTCGAGCATTCCACATGCACTTCCTACATTATTCAATACATTGGCCATTGAAATATTATCTTTTGGACATTTTAATTGGATCGCCAGTGCTTCTTTGTACGTGTCATATGCCTTTTTTATTTCTCCCGCGTAATAATAGGCATTGCCTATATCCAACACAACACTGGCAATACCCGGAAGATATTTTGCTTTTTCATAGTGAATTCTCGAATTTTCAAAAGCATCCAAAGCCCTATTCAGATCACTCATATAATTATAGGTATTGCCAATATTTATATAAACGTAACCTATCAGCCTTTCATTTTTCAGATCTTTTGCCTTTGTTAAAGCTGTATCCATGTATTTGAAAGCACCTGTTAGATCTCGCAGTTCTACAAGTTCGTCGGCTAATTCACAAGCATTATGTATATACAAAGAATCATTGCTTGAATGAAGGATCATTAGTAAGCTATCTGCCTTTCTTCTGTTTTGAGAAAAGAAAGTGCCACATACTAATAGCGAGAAAACTGAAATAAGTATTTTTTTATTTAAGGTCAAGTGAATACGAAGATATTATATTCTTTCGAATCTTTGCTATAAAGCTGAAATACTTGGATTTTATTCTTGAATCACTTCAGGCAGTGGCTGAATTCCACATGAATTCATTTGATAAAGGACTATCAATTGACCCATTCTAACCTGATGTGATGCAGTTACAATGCTGATCTTTTATTGATCAAAGTTTTAATCCAATGATGCAAACATCATCTATCTGTTCCTGATCCCCTTTCCATTGATTGAACGCTGCTTCCAGTTTTTCTCTTTGTTCCTTCATATTAAGATTCCTGATAGAGTAGATGAGCTCAGATAATTGGCGATACATGAATTTTTTTCCTTTAGGTCCTCCGAACTGATCTGCAAATCCATCGGTGAAAAGATAGAGTAGACTTCCTTTCGCCAATTTTAGAAAATGGGTGGTGAACGAAGATCTTTTGTCGCATTTACCTACCGGTTGTTTGTTTGCCGCAATTTCTTTCAATCCGATTTTACTCTTATCCTGAATTTCCTGAATTGCTGTGTTCTCTGTCCTCTGAACCGGACTATGAGCTTGTTCTTCGGCAGGGATGTACCACAGTGGATTGTTTGCTCCTGCCCATAATAATTCGCTTGTTTTGATATTGATGGCTGCAAGGGAAATATCCATTCCGTCTTTCACGTCCAACTCATTGCGATTAAAGGATTCTATCACTAATTCTCTTACTTTGTCAAGGATCTGTCCCGGATCTTTCAATTTGCATTCGTCAATCGCTCTGTTGAGTGCATTGCTGCAGACCATACTGACCATTGCGCCCGGAACGCCATGCCCGGTGCAGTCTGCCGCAGCGATGAAAAAATGATCGCCGTTCTGCTCAGCAAAATAGAAGTCGCCTGCAACTATGTCTTTTGGTTTATAAAGTATAAAACTTTCAGGAATTTTCTCTTCAATATTCTTATCGGGAGGCATGATGGCTTGCTGCAATCTTCTTGCATACGTGATGCTGTCTATGATCTCGTGATTCTTTTCGTGAATGAGTTTATTCTTTTCTTCCAGTTCCTGTTCATATTCTTCGCTGTCTTTTCTGAAATACTGAACAACAAAGAAGATCACGGCAAAAATCGTTAATTGAGCATAGATGAAATACTGTTTTTCAAAGAATTCAGGTATTTGTATCATGGGTTCAAAATTGGCCTGATACAATTCAATTAGAAAGAAAGTGATCACATTGATTGCAAATAGACCGTATATGGTCTTTTTATCTTTGAACAAGATCAATGGAATGGTGGCAGTGGTCAAAATAAGGTATTTATCACCGAGTGCAGATCCGTTGTGTATGCAAACACCACAAATGAAAATAAGTGGAAGTATGGAGAAATAATAGCGACAATAGTATAGCAGCCCCATACGGTTCAGAACCGGGGGCAATGCAAATAGAAACATGAAAGGAAGTATGAATAATAGAAATCCTGACATGTGAAAGCAAAGAACAGTGAGCGAAAAAGCAAACATGAGTGCCGTATTCACAAGACTCATTTTATTGATGAATAGAAGATTCTTTCGGTCCTGTGCACCCTGCACACGGCTGATTCCCGCGCGTGACACTTTGTGATAAATTTTATAGAGGTAAATCTTGTTCATCATTACGACTCTAAAAGGGTTGTATAGTTTTTACCACCAATTAAGTTAAGGGTTGCGCGTTTTATGTTAAAAGATAGGAGGAACTATTTAAACGCAAAAAAGCCCGTATGAACGGGCTTTATAAAGAATTAGTGAGTTGTTTTTTAAATTAACTCTACACTTCGCTTGATAAAATTCGTAAGGCCTTCTCCCTTTAACAATCCCTGCGACAAGAGTGCAAGATCGGTTGCCTGTTTCGTTAGATTCTTTTGTTTAACAACATCTTTTTCTTCTAATATACGGCTGATGAGAGGATGATTGGAGTTCACGACCAGGTTATACATATCCGGCATACTTCCATAAAAGCCCATAGAACCACCACCTAACTGATTCATGTCTTTCATCCTTCTCATGAATTCAGGCTTGGTGATAAGCATGGGTGCGTCTTTCTCGCTCAGGTTCTCAAATTGCACCATGAATTGTTCTTTGCTTACTGTTTC
>DAORJH010000364.1:0-3059 GCA_035438925.1 Bacteroidia bacterium
AGAAGAAGATTATTCGTATTCAGATTACGGTGGCACTTGTGCTTTTCTATTGCTAACTGGTATTTTACTCTTGTATCTAGCGTTTCTAATTGACCTCCAACAAAATCCTTCACTGAAAAAAGGCACGATCCTTTTTCTTTCAGCACTTTTAATTAGAATTATCTTCTTAGCAGGATGGACCCCTTCTTTCTTAAGATCAAGTTTTTTGTATGATGTTAGGATCTTTGGCGACGGACATTCTTTTTTCAATCCTACTTTAGCGGACCTCTTATTCAATTCATGTTTCCTTTTGTACACTGCTCTATTGCTTTTTTTCTCGTTAAAGAATTTACAAGAAGGAATTCTATCAAAGATCAAACTTATCATTCTTCTGTTGCTCTGTTTTCTGACCGCCTGGCAATTCAATCACAGCATCAAAAGTCTTGTTGCCAATTCAACACTCTCCTTTGATCTCTTAAGCATAAGCAGCATTGATGCTCCTACCCTGTGTGGATTAGGCGCGCTTGCTTTTAATGCAATAACCGTTTTCATTCTCTTGTATCAGGCTTCTGCTTTATTGAAAGATAGTGGCTGGAGATCTTATACTTCGCTTGCACTTTGCATGCTGCCTGTTTCAGCAGGACTTTATTTCACAGACAGAGAACAAACATTGATTGAAACAATTTGGCCGCTCTTATTCTCCCTTTTTCTGATCTCTTTGGTAAAACTTCGTTTTCAGCGATTTTCACTTGGACTCGGATTTCTAATTGCATTTCTTTCTATAACCGGCGCAGGTATCTTCAATCACTACATCACCATCAATCAAAGATCAGAATTAAGTTATCTTGCAGATAAACTTAGTGAACGTCAGGATGCCTATCTTGAGAATGAATTTTCCGGACTTCCTGAAAAGATACGTTCTGACAAAAATCTGGAAGCACTCATTAATATTTTACCGGAAACAAAAAAGGAGATAGACCAATTCTTAAAACTCCGGTATTTCAAAGGATACTTTAAAACATACAATATCGATTTTTCACTCTTCAACAACGAATGTAAACCATTACTGGATCCATCACAGGCCATTCTAATGAATGAAGGATTTTTTGAAGACCAGATCAAATTCTACTCTGACTCCACCATAAGTAAAGAGCTGTTCTTTGTGAGCGGACATTTAAAGAATACCCGTTATATTGGAAAGATCGAAGTGGCAGGATTGCACTTGTATATCTTGATGGAGAAAAAACAATTTGAAGAAATGGGCACATTCCCTGATCTATTACTGGATGCATCGCAACAAAAGAATGAGAAATTAAAAAGTCTGCCCCATGTTGTTTACCGTGCCGGGCAGAGGATCAATAAATACGGAGAGATCAATTATCCATTCAACCTCGCAGACTCCATCACGCTTAGTAAATCAGAAGTTTCTTTCAATCATCATTTCTTCACCCCGGATGAAACTTCGACCATTATCATTTCTGAGAAGATAAAGAACTGGGAATATTATTTCACCTACAACTCTTATTTATTCCTATTCTTCTCATCCATCAGTTTCTTCTCTTATTTCATTTATACACTTTTCTTTACTTCCAAGTTCAGATCCTCTTCATTAACCAGAAGGATACAAACCATTATCATTCTCCTGCTATTATTAGCTATGTCGGCCGTTGGGATCACATCAGGAAAACTTGTTACAGATCAATTTGAAGCAGAAAATGTAAAGACACTCGAAGAAAAGACACAAGCGATCTTCAATGAGTTTACAACGCAATTCAAACCCGATGAACTTTTTAATGCAGCACAACGAGAGTTGATCAATCTGAAATTACAGGAATACTCGGGACTGTATCATTCGGACATTAGCTTCTTTGACAGTGAAGGTGGTTTGTTCAATACCAGTCAACTTAAATTGTATGAACTCGGACTGGCTGCACCCGTTGCCAATCCACGCGCTTACTTTGCCATCAAGGAAAATAAAACTTCTTCCATGTGTGTGACTGAAAAAGCAGGAACACTGAATTATCTTTCGCTTTACACTCCTGTTTTCAATGATAACAACAAGCTGATCGGATTCATCAACTTGCCCTACTTTGCAAGACAAAGCAATTTAACAAGTGAATTATCAAATATCATCAGCGCACTCATTAACGTTTATGTGATCCTTTTTGTGATCAGTATCCTTGCCGGATTGGTACTTGCAGGTTACATCACCAAGCCACTACGATTGATCCAACAACAGATCTCAGGAATCACATTAGGAAAACAGAATGAAACCCTTGTTTGGGAAAGTAATGACGAAGTAGGGAAATTAGTTCAGGAGTACAACAATATGCTTTTGAAACTTGAACAAAGCGCAGGTTTACTTGCACAAAGCGAAAGAGAAAGCGCGTGGCGCGAAATGGCTAAACAGGTGGCCCATGAGATCAAAAATCCACTCACGCCAATGAAACTGAATCTTCAGTATTTGCAGCACGTGATGAATTCAAATCCGGATGATTTCAAAGAGAAATTTCAAAAGGCAAGTAACAGTATCATCGAACAGATCGATACGCTTGCAGCCATCGCAACCGAGTTCAGCAATTTTGCGAAATTGCCAGGCACCAAACTGGAGAAGATCAATTTGATGGAGGTGATCCAATCATCCGTGAATCTGTTTGAAAGAAAAGACGCGCATATACAAATTGAAATTCCACTGAGCGAAATGTGGGTGAAAGGAGATAAAGAACAAGCTCTGCGTGTGTTCAACAATCTGATCAAAAATGCCCGACAGGCCTGCAAGGAAACGCAGGACGCGCATATCAGGATCAGTGCTGAGATCAATGAAAATTGCTATGTCATTCGCGTGAGCGATAACGGATGTGGCATTCCCAATGAAATGAAGGAAAAGATCTTTACCCCTAATTTCACAACCAAAAGTTCGGGTTCGGGACTCGGATTGGCGATGGTAAGCAATATCATGAGTAGTTTTGGAGGAAAGATCTGGTTTGAATCTGAGAAGGACAAAGGCAGTACCTTCTATGTGGAATTCCTGAAAACAGAATAAGCCGTTACTTTTAATAACGGCTTATTGAATTCAATTT
>DAORJH010000365.1:0-3052 GCA_035438925.1 Bacteroidia bacterium
TACGGTAGAAAACAAAGGAGCCGAACCACCGGGTATGTACAAACCTACCCTTTCAATACCTACAGACTTTCTCCAGCAAACAACACCCGGACTTGTTTCGATCTTCTGAACTTTTTCTTTTTGTGCCTCGTGAAATTTATAAATGTTGTTGTAAGCCACTTTCATTGCTTTTTTCAATTCAGGACTAACGACTTCAATTGCTTTTATGATCTCTTCTTTCGAAGCCAGCGTGTTCTTTAAATTCACTGCATCAAACTTCAGCGCAAACTTTTTCACAGCTTTGTCCCCGTCCTTTCTTACGGCATTCAAAATTTCAGATACACTTTTCTCAAGATCCTGATCATTGATGATGGGTCTTTTTAAAGCAGACTGAAGTTCTTTTTCAGAAGGGTATTTCAATATTTTTATTTTCATGGTTTAAACGATCATTTTTTCAATTGGAACGACTAAAATTCCCTGTGCACCATTTGCTTTCAGGCTTTCGATGATCTCCCAGAAATCATCTTCATTTAGAACAGAATGAACCGAACTCCATCCTTTTTCAGCAAGAGGCAAAACAGTTGGACTTTTCATGCCCGGAAGAATGGAAACGATCTTATCCAGCTTATTATTCGGTGCATTGAGGAGAATGTATTTATTCTTCTTTGCCTTTTTGTTCGCTTCAATGCGAAAGAGCAATTTAGTAAGAAGTTCTTTTTTCTCTTTACCCAGACCTTTACCTGAAACCAAAACAGCTTCCGATTTTAATATCACTTCCACTTCTTTCAGACCATTCATCAGTAAGGTACTTCCAGAGCTTACCAGGTCACAGATCGCTTCGGAAAGTCCGATCCCAGGAGCGATCTCAACCGATCCACTTATTTCGTGTACTTCGGCCTTCACTTTTTTCTTTTTCAGGAATTTTTTCAAGATCACCGGATAGGAAGTAGCGATCCTTTTTCCTTTCAGGTCTGATGCATTCTTGTACTGCATTGTTTTCTCGACAGCGATGGAAAGACGGCATTTGCCAAAACCCAATTTGTTCTGAATTTTTACATCCTTGTCTTTTTCAATGAGAACATTCTCTCCAACGATACCGATATCAGCCACCCCATCGGCTACGTATTGAGGAATATCGTCATCTCTTAAAAATAAAAGTTCTAGAGGGAAATTAGATGCTTCGGCCTTCAATTTGCCATTAGGACTGCTAAAGTCAATACCAATTTCTTTCAGAAGCTTCACAGAGTCTTCGTTCAATCTTCCTGATTTTTGTATGGCAATTCTTAATTTCATTTTGTTGAATTGTTATATGGTTTTATAATTAATCTTAATGACTGATCGAAAGTGATGTACTTCCACATCCAATTGATGAAAACGATAAATTTATTCTTTACACCAAGAATGAGCATTAAATGTAAAAACATCCAAAACAACCAAGCAAAAAAGCCCTGAAAGCTGTATTTCGGAAGATCAACAACAGCAAGGTGTCTCCCTACCGTTGCCATTGAACCCTTATTTTTGTATTCGAATTCTATCAATTGTTCATCTTTTGTAAGTCTATTTAGGTTTTTCGCAAGCCACAGACCTTGTTCGTTTGCAACAGTTGCCACCTGAGGATGACCATTTGGATAGTTAGGTGTACTCATGCATGCAATATCACCTATAGCATAAATATTCGAATAGGTCGCTACCTTATTGAAACGATCAACTTTTAATCTGTTGCCTCTTGTGATGATCTCGGAATTTAAACCACGAATGGTATTTCCTTTGATTCCAGCAGCCCAAACCAATGTTTTTGTAATGATACTTTCTCCGTTACTAAACTCGACCTTTTCTCCATCATAATTTGTCACTTGAGTTGAAACCAAAACTTTAACACCCAATTTCTCGAGATAATCTCTTGACTTTTGAGAAGACAACGTACTCATGGCGCCTAAAGTTCTTTCAGAGGCTTCGACCAGATAAATTTTCATTTCAGAAAAATCCAACTCGGGATAATCATTTGGCAATATATATTTTCGCATTTCAGCTAGTGCTCCACTCACTTCAACTCCCGTTGGACCTCCACCAACGATCACAACATTTAAATACATTTGTTTATTCGGATCATTCGAATTGAGTGCTTTTTCAAAATTCGTGAGAATATGATTTCTTAAAAACAAAGCCTCTCCAACAGATTTCATTGGAATAGCATTCCGTTCAACGGCTGCATTACCAAAAAAATTCGTAGAACAACCAGTGGCAATGACCAAATAATCATAGTTGTATCGATTCGCTGAAGTCAGAATAGCATTTGCACTATGATCAATTTCAATCACTTCTTCATTTCGAATAAAAAAATGATTCATTTTCTGAAAGAGCTTTCTTAATGGGAAAGAAATAGAAGACGGCTCTAGCCCACACGTGGCCACTTGATAAAACAAGGGTTGAAACTGATGATAGTTATTTTTATCAAACAACCAGATTTCAAGCTGACTTCCACGAAGCGCCCTCGCAAGTTTTATACCTGCAAATCCACCACCAATTATTATTACTTTTTTCATTCTTGTTTAATTAAAAAAGGCCTACCCAATGGTAAGCCTTCAAACTGTTTTTATTATAAAAGATCATATAACAGCATCCTGTCTACCGGGTGGTAAGAGTATGATGATGCATATGGATCTGATTGATCATGGGGCAAATTTAGAATTTATTTTTTAAATCACAAAATAAAAAAAGCCCCACCAAAATTGGCAGGGCTTTCATTTAAATGGAATGCATTATTGTTTGATCACTTTGATCACCTCAGTAGCATTGTTACTTTGAACTTTTACAAAGTAAACACCATTGCTCAATGATGTGATATTTAAGTTGATCTTGTCATTCGTAGTTTTTGCAGAAAGAACAGCTCTTCCTGAAATATCACTGATCACGATCGACTTTTCATTCGAATTGTTCAATTCAATGCTCAATGTATTCTCTGCAGGATTAGGATAAACCTTCAATCCCTTCAATGCAGACTGAACAGAAGAAATTCCTGTACAAGGACTCACCAATAAACTAACGGTTGTTGTTCCACTGCAGCCTGTAACAC
>DAORJH010000366.1:0-3051 GCA_035438925.1 Bacteroidia bacterium
CGGATGTTCTACCTGCAAGCGGGTATTCATTTCCAGAAAATAAAAATTGAGTTTATCATCCACCAAAAATTCTACCGTTCCTGCCCCACTGTAATTACAAGCCTTCGCTACATCCACAGCACATTTCCCCATACGCCTACGAAGCTCTTCACTTAAAACAGAACTTGGGGCTTCTTCAATTACTTTTTGATGTCTTCTTTGAATGCTGCATTCCCTTTCAAACAAATAAACACAATTACCATGATTATCTGCCAGGATCTGGATCTCGATGTGTCGTGGTCCACTTGCATATCGCTCAATGAAAACGGCACCATTTCCAAATGCAGAAACAGCTTCACTGATCGCTAATTTCATTTGTTCTTCTATCTCTGATTCCTTTTCAACCAGGCGCATTCCTTTTCCTCCCCCTCCGGCACTTGCTTTGATCAGCAAGGGAAATCCAACTTCTTTGGCCACTTTTACGGCCTCTTTTATATCTGAAATTGCACCTTCCGATCCGGGGATCATGGGCACATTCATTTTCTTTGCTGTTGCCTTCGCGCTCAATTTATCCCCCATCATATCCATGCTCTCAGCACTTGGACCGATAAATGTGATGCCGGCTTTTTTTACTTTCCTTGCGAAATCAGCATTTTCACTTAAGAATCCGTATCCGGGATGAATGGCGTCAACTCCCAACTCTTTACAAACCTCCAGGATCTTGTCGGCTTTCAAATAAGATTGAGCACTTGGTGGCGGACCTATGCAAACTGCTTCATCGGCATACTTCACAAATGGAGCATTGCGATCAGCTTCAGAATAAACAGCAACGGTTTTAATACCCATTTCACGGGCGCTGCGCATCACACGAAGCGCAATTTCACCTCTGTTTGCGATAAGGATCTTCTTCATAAAATCAGCTTATTGAAAGGATAAATATACTCAAATATCCCGGCGAAAAGGCAAGAAAAGAGGAGAGAAAATATTCAGGATTTTCTTTGTTTAAATTTGAAAAAAGTGGAAAAACCAAAGGAAAAATGATAACTTTAGGGTAGAAATGTTCTTCTTTCTATCTAAGATCCTTGCCTTTCTCATTTCGCCCCTTACCTGGGTGTTTGCCTTGCTTATTTATTCCTGGCTTACAAAAATTGAAACAAGGAAAAAGAAATTAAGGATCATCGCCATTCTCATTTTGTATCTCAGTTGCAATTCCTTCTTTGTTGATGAATTATTCCGGGCCTGGGAACCGGTAACTGAAGATCATGACCTTCAGCGAACAACATTCGATGGAGCGATCGTACTTGGAGGAATAGGAAATGTTGACCAGCGATTGCAAAAAATAAATTTTGGGCCGAGTGTTGATCGTTTGATGCAGATACTCCCCTACTATTATAATGGAAGGATCAAGCGTGTGATCTTTACCAGTGGATCGGGCAGCATTGAATTTCCTTATGATAAAGAAGCGCTTTATGTAAGAAAATATCTGAAAGGTATCCACTTCCCTGACAGTGGCTTGGTGATCGAATACAACAGCAGAAACACTTATGAAAATGCGCTGTTCACGAAGAAGATCATGGATAGCCTGCAGATCAACGGAAAATATTTGCTCGTTACTTCTGCTTATCACATGCCTCGTTCCATGGCTGTGTTCAAGAAGGTCGGCTACGAGAATCTGACGCCTTATTTGACCAACCGCGTAAGCGGAAAAAGAAGATATACCCTGGATCATCTGTTGATTCCCAATGCAGATGCCCTATACATGTTTGAATTTTTATTGCATGAATGGGTAGGATACATTGTTTACAAATTAAAAGGATATGCGTGAAGTAGATGAAGAGTTGCTGCAATATATCTGGTTAAAACGTCTTTTAAAGAAAGACACTTTCCTTTCTGCAGGAGGAAAGAAAGTTCATGTTGTTGATCCTGGTAGACTGAACACCAATTCGGGTCCGGATTTTTTCAATGCCAGAATACAAATAGACGAAATTCTGCTCTCGGGAAATATTGAGATCCACCTGAAAAGCAGTGATTGGCTCAAACACAAGCATCAACAAGATTCCAGTTATGACAAGATCCTATTGCATGTAGTGATTGAACATGATGTTGAGATCGAACAGAACAAAAACCATGGAGTGGAGGTGATTGAGGTGCGTAATTATTTGCCGGATCTGAATTATCTCAAGAAAGACTCTTTTGTCTCACAGATCCCTTGTTATTCGCAACTAAAGAAAACAGACGATGAATTTGTATTGAGGTGGATAGAACTTAATCAAAAAAAAAGAAGCGAGAAGAAAACAAGCAAGGCTAAAAAATTGCTTGAGAAAAATAAGGGTGATCATCTTCAGACCTTTTACACGATGTTGCTGAGTAATTTCGGGTTTAATATCAATCAGGTGCCATTTGAATTATTATCCGAATTGCTTCCTGTAAAGATCCTTTTCAATTATCAGCATAATTTATTTCAGCTCGAAGCTTTGCTATTAGGTATGGCTGGGCTATTAAGTGAAACAGGTAATGTTGCTTACTTGAATCAACTTCAAAAAGAATTTCATTACTTGCAAAGAAAACATCAGCTCACGCCCATCGAACTTCATCTCATAAAATTTTCGCGTATGCGACCATTTGTTTCAGCTCCTTATAAACTGACACAATTCGCTTCGCTTTTTCATTCCAGCCGACATTTATTCAGTTTTCCTCAGGAATACAACACTTTTGAAAAAGCGTATTCCGTGCTTAGTGGAATTCGAATTTCGGAACAGTGGAAACATCATTTTCCCTTTGCCACAAAAGGGAAAATGAATTCAGGACAACTTGGAGAATATTCCATTGAGATCCTTCTCATCAATACTTTTGCTGTTTTTCAGGGTCTGATTCAAAAAGAAAAGAATGGAAAAGGCATTTCGAACAACTGTTGCGATATCCTGAATCAATGCAAATTTGAAAACAATTACAAAACCAGGATGTTTGTGCCAATAAAAAGGAAGGGGATGAACGCTCGGCACAGCCAGGGGCTTATTCAACTTTACAATGATCTTTGTTCAAGAAAAAAATGCCTTCAATGCGCCATTGGAA
>DAORJH010000367.1:0-3044 GCA_035438925.1 Bacteroidia bacterium
GTTTTCTCCTGCTGGAAAGTTCTGTAGATCCTACATTCCTCTTTAGAGAACAAAGGTTGAAAGCTATAGGAGGGAACTTTAAAAAGTGATTTCTTGTCATATACATTACAAGCTTTAACTTCACTCCCAAGTGCCCAGTGTTTTTCATTTATTTTTAAAATTGAATCAAGGCTAAACATTCCGGTGCTGTCTTCTTTCGTACACCATTCAATATTGGAAAGCCTAAAATCAATTAACATCAGGTGATCGGAAACTCTGCTTTATGTGTTGAACTTTTTTCCAGCCACTCAAACATGGCCCTGTGCACTACTAAGGATTCTTTCAGTTTCGGAAGTATTGACCTCCCTTTGATCAATTCTCTTAACCATTCTTCGGTCAATTGATTCAGAAAAGGAACTTCAAAATGTTCCTCTTCTATGGGGAGATAATCGCCTGCATAACGTTGCACGGGTAAGGTGCTGTCGGCTTTCCGTAATTTATTTCTCCTTACCTGCTCAAATTCGTCAATGTGGATCCGACCATTGGGTCCGGTGATCTCCCATGGACCAAGCACAGTTGATGTTGAACTTAATGTAAGTTGAGCTGTAGCCAGGATCGTTTGTTCAGATGAAAGGTATTCCATTATTGCCGTTCCTCCAAAATCTCCAAAGGAAGGACCTCTTCCGCTCGGAATAAGTGTTTCATCAATACTTGCGTATTTAATCTTTATTTCAACAGCATCACTTAAGTATTTGATGAGATCGATGTAATGTATTCCATTGGCACCAATTCCAATTGTACCGGTGTTGATGCTAAAAGATAATTTCCCTTTCAATTGTGGAAATGTCTTTAAGTCTTTCTTAAGTTTTTGATAAGAAGAATACAGCCTCATGTTCAGATTCACATAAGCTGAAATTTCTTTTTGTGAATCAAAGAAATCACTCAGTTCTGTTACCTGTTTCATGGATTGTCCTAATGGTTTTTCCACCAGAATGTGTTTTGCACCCATCGCGATCACTTCTTTGCAGGTATTGATTCGATTACCGGCAGTAGCAGCAATAATTGCTATATCAATTGATGGACTGTTTTTTTTCAACTCTTCCCAGATGTGATACGATACTTTTGTTTTTTCTCCTTTTCCTTTCAATTGTTCCTCTGCATTCGATAGAGCTGAAGCATTAATATCTGCGATCAAAAGCTCAGTTACTTCACGAACACCAAGTACACCCAGACAATGTCGAATGCCCATTCGGCCTGCGCCTAATACCAGTACTTTCATATTTTTATTGTTTATCATCTGTTCCACCACCCCAAACACTGTGTCTCAACTTCCATTCTCCATTGACCTTGTTCCATAAATGTGGACTTCTGAATTTATCGCACAGCTCATTTTTGAAATAGTCCGGATCGATATCAAGATATTCCATGATCTCATTGAAATATTTATCCGGAAATTCTCCATCGAATTTTTTTGCAAGGGCCACACCTTCTTCTCTGGTTAAATGTTTGTTTCTGATCTCCTGAGAGGCGTCGTAAGTTGTTCTGCCAATTCCGAATTTGATGAAAGTGGTATAATAGTGAAGGTCATCGATCTTATCATCAATGCTATTGTATTTGCTGTATGTTCCCTGTGTACGGAATGGTCTTGCTTGAAAACCTGTATTTTCTACTGCGTAATAATATACTTCTTGTGGAGTCCACTTTAAGTAATAACCGAGATAATGCACCTGAATATCACTTTTTTCGAGTTCTTCGGCAGTAGGAGGGAAGAAGCTCATCAGGTCAGATAAACGAACTTTGTATTTCTCTCTTAATTCGGCGATCGAAACGCCTCCAAGATAGATCTCATTTAGATTATTGAAAGAGTAGAATGATTTGTCACGCAATGAACTTGAATTATCCGCAATTGGATTTCCGTATTCGGCTTCATTTTCTCCGTAGAAGACAAGATTGATCCCGTATTTCGCAGCGATCTTAGGTCCCAGGTTTTTTTGCCCAAGTATGAACGTCTGAAAAGGATGGTATAGATTTTCTATGGATAATTTTGTGAGAAGTTTCATTACCTTCCCGTTTCTATTGAAACTGATGTTGTCAAATCCACCAATATCGATCCAGTTCTTGAAATTTTTGTAACCATAATCTGTATACAGAATAGGAGGCCAGGTCACAGTAAGTGGATTCATTCCGTATTTGTATTTAAGCACATGAGCTTGATACGCACTATCTTTTCCACCACTTCCCGGAATGAGGCAGTCATATCCTCCATCTGTTCTTCTGTATTTATCCAATAACTTAAGAAGTTTTTCTTCTCTGTCTTTCCAGTCGATCGAATTCTTTTGTTCGTTTGCTCTGCAGGCATCACACACACCTTCTTCATCAAAGTGCATGGTTACTTTTTTACTGTCTTTGGTGTGTTTGAATTCTACCGTGGAGGCAGGGCGCTGATTGCTCATGATGCATTTTTTGCAAAACTTCACTTCCGGTGGAAGTCCATACAATGTTTTGTGTTCGCTCATAATTTAAATTTTAGTTAACCAGTTTTTATAAATTGAAAGGCCTTTGTCACCACTTTTTTCAGGATGAAATTGAGTGGCGAAAATATTATTGTGTTGTACTGCAGAGCAATATTCAATTCCCCCATAGTTTGTGCTGCAAAGAATATCATTTTCATGCTCAGGCATGGCGTAATAAGAATGGACAAAGTACATATAGGATCCATTGGATAGTTCCTTTAAAGGAGAATTCTGCCAGTTATTATTTTTAGGTTGTTGGATGGTGTTCCAGCCAACTTGTGGAACGTGAAGTTTCATGGAAGGAACAGTGGACCTGAATTTTTTTATTTTTCCTTTGATCATTCCCAAACCTTTTGTCGATCCGAATTCTTCACTTTCTTCAAATAGAAGTTGCATGCCAAGGCAAATTCCGAAGAATGGAATTCCTTTTTGAACTGTGTCTTTAATGGCTAGGTCGATCTTGTTCACTTGCAGAAAATCCATTGCAGCGCCAAATGCACCAACACCCGGTAAAACAATTCCGTCAGCGCTTTTGATCTCTTCTATGGAGTT